>JAOZKS010000026.1 GCA_029935255.1 Pontiella sp. | reverse complement strand
TTGTCGTGGCCGCAAAGGACCTCGAGCAGAATGGCGGAATCCTTGACGGTTTTAGTCAGCGGTCCGATTTGATCGAGCGACGATGCAAAGGCGGTGAGGCCATAGCGAGAAACGCGGCCATAGGTGGGCTTGACACCAACGCATCCGCAAAAAGCGGCGGGCTGCCGGATCGATCCACCCGTATCGGAACCGAGCGAGGAAATCGCTTCGTCGGCCGCAACGCAAGCGGCGGACCCCCCGGAGGATCCGCCGGGGACATGATTGAGATTCCACGGATTGGATGTTTTTCCCAACGCGGCATTTTCCGTGCTCGAACCCATCGCAAATTCATCCATGTTAACGCGGCCAAGCAGTACCGCCCCGGCTTCACGCAGCTTGGTAATTACGGTGGCATCGTACGGCGCAACGTATCCTTCAAGGATTTTTGAGGAGCAGGTGCAGGGTTGCCCCTTCACGTTGAGCAGATCCTTGATCGCCACGGGAATCCCAAGCAGTGGAGAATTCCGCCCAGCCGCCCGTGCGGCATCGGCGGCCTTGGCCTGCTCCAGTGCGGAGTCGCGGTCGAGGGTCAGGTAGGCCCCTACCCTCCCATCGACGGTATCAATCGAGGCCAATACATCGTTAACAATATCGACGGAGGTACATTCCCCCTCGGTGAGTTTTTCAGCGAGTTGCGCAATGGTAAGTTTATGTAGATCAGCCATGGGTATCCTACTGGTCGATGATTTTGGGAACACGGATTTCGCCGTTAACCGCAGCCGGTGCGTTGGCGATAACGTCGATGTGGTTTAAGCTTTTACCGGGCTCGTCCTTGCGGAGCACATTGTAGACCGGGAATGCATGGGCGGTGGGTTCGACTCCGCTGACATCAAGTTCGCCGAGCTGCTCGACATAGTGCAGCACTTGATCGAGCTGCCCTTGGAAGAGCACGGTTTCTTCGGGAGTTAGATCGATGCGCGCCAAGTGCGCCACATAACCGACATCCATTCCTTCATTTGCTTCGGACATACATTTCCTTGGTTTAAAAAATAAAGCCCGCACTATAAAAACATGCGGGCGCTGGCGCAACTTCCAAGCCGTGGAAGATTAGGGAGATGTACGGCCTCAAAGACTGGAATTTTCGGCGATTATGGAGGGATAAACCGCTTGTATGAAATCCGCAATTTCCATTTCGTATTCCCGGCCCTCAGGCTCGCGCTGGCCGGAGACCGCAATGTATGCCCAGCGATGGGCAACACTACGGACCACACGGTCCCAGCCCAGCCAAAACATCCGTGCATAGTGGTCTGGAGTTTCGCGATCCTGACCGACAAACCAGTAGGCATAATAGGAATAGTAGGTTTGTGAACCTTCTGGTGTTTTATAGATTCGTTCCACTTCGATGACCGCCACCTTCAACGGTTCCCGCCCCTCCATGGGCACTTCAATCATGTGCTCATTCACAATGGAGTTGCCCTGCCCTTTCAAGCAGCGCTGGGGACGGTGAATCGAGTTTCGTTCTTTTCCGGAAAGCACGATCGAGGCGAACACGCGCTCGCCTGCTGAATTGGTGAAAGCCGATTTCACAAACTCGGTATCTTTTGGTAGCGCATCATATTCCGCCCAGCTCATGGTGGAGAGGCTTTCGCCGCAATCCGGGCAGATATCCGGCAATTCGAGATCGCGGATATAATACTGTCCTTGAAGGACGTTGGTGGAATAACACGCCTCGTTGTGGCAAAAACGCAGTTCGTTGCCCACCCAATCACCGATCGAATCGGGAAGGCTCATCACAACCCCCGGCTTATTCACCAGCTCCACATCCACGGTGAAAGCCAGCGCCAACGAAGCGATCACCATGAGAACAACTACGGTTAGGAATGGTTTAAATATGCTTTTTTCCATGTTTGGAATAACTCCCGATAATTAACATTGAGTAGTTTTGAAACCGCAACCATCAGACTGATGGCCACCGTGAACAGGACATAGCCCGACCAGTCGTGGTAAAGGCCGGTTCCGAGCTTCTGGCCCGAAACAATCGACACCAACGCAATCGAAATAATCCGGCCAATGTTTCCAGCCACCGCGATCGGAATGGACAAAAGAAACAGCGCCCATTTCTTAATGAAGGTGGTCTGCGTGAAATAGGCATAAACTGCGGTCAGCGCCGTCATGGCGAGTAATGATCGAAGCCCCGAACAAGGGGCCTCCACGTTGAGGCTGAAGTAGGGAGATATCAGCTGTGTTCCCACCCTTTCGCACTCGATGCCCAAGCCATTCAGGATGGAGTACGAAAGCGATGTGGCCGCCTGCTGCAAAGGGAACGATAGCGCATCAAGAAAGTTCAGGGGGACACAGAAAATCAGATAGGCACAGGGAAAGATGAGTAGCTTGGCAATTTTCCACCCAAAAAAATAGAAGGGGATTCCCCAGATCAAAAGAATCAGACTCATGAGCGAAATACGGGTCTGCTGCATCTTCGCACCGACCCAGTGCATGAACAGCGCGACAACAATCACGTAGAGACCAACCATACAAATATTCTTCGAGGCCGCGAAAAAATCATCCCGCTTGTACCACACAATACCTAGGCTCACAAAAGGGATAAGATAGCCGTGTGAATAGTCGGCACCGAACGAAACCTCGTCGCCCCAACGAGCGATCATCCAAACAAAGGCCGACCGGGTATTTACATTTTCCACCATGTTCCCCAGCAAATGGAACATCATGAACAGCATCCCAATGATTATCGAAACAAAGCCAATATTCATTAGTTCACTCTTCGAAAGCGCACCTAGGCGCCAGCGATCACTCCAAATCACCATATTACCGGTTTTTAACTCTTCCATAATCCATCCTCGCCCAATCCATGCATAGAGCGATTGTATACACCATGGACGCTCCGATATCAAGAATCGTTCATTCACAGGCCAATCAATCTATTTTTCGCCGATTTGTGCTTGCAAACAAAAGGCGGATCACAATAATGGCGCTTCGTTTTTGAGAAAAGCGAGCGTAGCTCAGTGGTAGAGCCCCACCTTGCCAAGGTGACTGTCGTGAGTTCGAATCTCATCGCTCGCTCCATTTTCGACCCGTTCCAAAATTTTGGAACGGGCTTTTTTTTCAAAAAAAACGGCACATGGGAGGGGAAGAACCCATGTGCCGCCACTGATTATCCCTTGATACTCAGCTAAATCATCTTATTCACCACGCTGCTCCCGGCGGCGGGCTTCGAATGCCTCGCGCATGGCTTTACGTTCCTCTTCGCTCAACTCTCCGTCACCATCCGTATCGAATTTCTCCAAGATCTCTTCACGACTCGGACGTTCACCGTCCGGCCCCCCTTTGTGCTGGCCCATGGCCTTGCGTGCGGCAGCACGTTCCTCTTCGTTCAGTTCGCCATCGCCATCCTTGTCAAAGCGTTCGATTATTTCTTCACGGGTTGGGCGTTCGCCAGACTTGTCCTGACGGGCATCGCGATCTTTTTTCAACTGTTCGAGCTCGGACTCGGAAAGCTTCCCGTCGCCATCTTTATCATAGCGATCCCGTATTTCTTCGCGACTGGGCCGTCCACCATCTCGCTCCTGCCCATGTTTATCGCCCTTGCGATGATGCCCTTGACCCTCACCCTGGCCCGCACTTGCCAACGTCACAGCACCCATCAGTGCCATGAATAATCCTGCAATTTTCCATTTCACATTTTTCATTTTATGCCTCCAATGTTCGTATAGGTTTCGGTCGATGTCTGAAAAACGGAGTGCCCGGAAATTTATTGCAAGAGCCTTCGGTTTTTCCAATGGCTGGAAAAAAAACCAGGCCCGCAAGTCACCCTGCGCGCCTGTTCTCTGGAAAAACTTTATGGGATGTCAGGCCATACGTTGCTGAGGCATTTCACGCACCCGCAACGGAAGCGTTGCGGCGGAAACATCGTCGATCGCAAGATTGATCTGGTAGTCGGCAAAGTCCTCAAACTTTACGTGCTGAAAATTGAGAATCAGATTAACGGCCACGGAATCCACATCGGGAGCCATACGTGGATGCACCTCCCCTTCCATGGGTTGGAAAATCGGCTGCCCATCTGGATTGACGAACTGCAGGTTCACCTTGTGCGCCCCCTCCTCCATCTTATCGAACCGCAAGCGCAGGGCGATGGCACAGGCCGGATGCACGACGGGCATTTTGGCGGCATAGATCTGGTCGAACGTCCCTAGGATATTTAGCTTTCCACGATTGTCTGTGGCGGCATCGCAAAGGGTAAAAACTTCGATTTTCATATGTGGCATCTCCTTTTATATAAGCTAGTCCATGCCTCAACCCGAAGGAAGACAATATATGTCAAAGGTTGGAATTCAACAGGTAACCGCACCCTCGGAGGCCGAACCGACGAGTTTGGCATATTTTGCAAGAACGCCGGTTTTATGGCGCGGACGCGGCGGGGTCCACTTGGAGAAACGCCGTTTGATTTCTGCTTTCGTCAGCTCGATTGAGATAGAGCGATTCTTGGCATCGATCGTGATTAAGTCCCCGTTCTTGGCGATGGCCAAAGGCCCTCCAACGCAGGCCTCCGGCGTAATATGACCAATTACAAAACCGCGACTTCCTCCGGAGAAGCGACCATCGGTTATGAGCGCAACATCCTCTCCCAACCCTTTGCCCATGATTGCAGATGTGGGGGCCAACATTTCGCGCATGCCGGGACCTCCGCAGGGGCCTTCATAACGAATAACGACGACGTGACCTTTTTTTACGGTTCCATCGAGAATTTTTTTCATGGCCTGTTCTTCGGAATTAAAAACGATGGCCTTTCCAGAGAAGGTCGGCCCTTCCTTTCCTGAAATTTTTGCAACGGCGCCCTCGGGAGCAAGATTGCCTTTAAGCACCACTAAATGGCTCTCTTTTTTGATGGGCCGACTGAAGGAATGAACGATTTCCTGCTTGCGCGGATAGGGTTTTGCCCGCAGGAGGTTTTGCTTCAAGGTGCATCCCGTCACGGTCATGCAGTCGCCATTCAGCAACCCCTCTTTCAGAAGGCGGGCCATGAGTGGCGCAACCCCCCCGATGGCGGCGAGGTCGGCCATCGCATATTTCCCGCTAGGTTTCAGGTCGACCAGCACCGGAACTTTTTTCCCGATATGAGTAAAATCGTTGAGCGTCAAACGCACCTTGGCTTCGCGGGCCATGGCCAGCAGGTGCAGCACGGCATTCGTTGATCCTCCTAGAGCAATCACCACCGTAATGGCATTTAAGAATGCAGCGCGCGTCATGATGTCCGATGGTTTAATCCCCTTTTCGATCAGCTGCATAACGGCCCGACCCGCGCCATGGGATTCCTCCTTTTTTTCTTTGGATGCCGCAATGCGCGACGAACTGTTCGGGAGGCTCATGCCTAACGCCTCGATGGCCGAGGCCATGGTGTTGGCCGTATACATTCCGCCACAGGCCCCCTCGCCGGGAATGGCTGCCCGCTCTATTTCGGTTAGTTGGCGGGCGTTGATCTCTCCCTTTGAAAATTTCCCAACCGCCTCGAACACCGAAACCATGTCAATATTCTTACCACAGTAGCACCCCGGGAGAATGGTACCGCCATAGACAAAAACTGCCGGACGGTTCAGGCGGGCCAGCGCCATAAGACAACCGGGCATATTCTTATCGCACCCGCCAAATGCCACAACGCCATCGAACCCTTCGCAGGCCACGACGGTTTCGATGGAATCGGCAATCACCTCGCGCGAAACGAGGGAATATTTCATCCCCTCAGTACCCATGGAAATTCCGTCGGAAATCGTGATGGTATTAAAGAGAATCGCCTTGCCGCCAGCAACATCAACCCCCTTCACGGATTCTCTGGCCAACCGATCGATATGCATGTTGCAGGGAGTCACCATGCTCCATGTGGATGCGATCCCGACCTGAGGTTTCTTAAAATCAGCATCGGAAAAGCCCACGGCTCGGAGCATGGCTCGGCTTGGTGCCCGTTCATAACCCTCTACCACCGTTGCTGAATAAGGGCGTTTTTCCCGCTTAAACGACTTCGCGCACATAGGCATGGCCTCCGCTGTTGGGAGCAGTTTAGGCAGGATCAATCGAGTTGCAATCCAAATTTATGGTGTTTGAGTCTCAATAATAGGAAATTCCTTTTTCTCTAGAGTAGTAAAAAATACTAAAAAACCTCTGTATCCAAAGGCGAGTCTCTTGATCACACCGGCACTGGCATGTTTATTGCTATTGTCTATCCAGCACTAAAGAGGCATATGAATGAAACCCCGAGCAATAATCGCAGTGGAAGTATCGATGGCCCTTACAGGTATCGCCATGATTGGATTGATGGTCATCGTATCCTTCCTATAAGAACCCATCTCCCGTGGTTCCAATGATTGGGAATCCCCCTCCCTCCTCTTGGGTTTCCAGTCATTGGAATCTTTTTTTATACGTCCGGGCTTCGGTCACAATCGCCTCCTCACCCTCAACGTATCCGCCCTGCATCAGGATCCTCCCGTCGCATATAACGGTGTCAATGCAAGAGCTATCGGCGCTGTAGACCATGTCGTCTTCGAGTCGATAACCCGGCACCAAGCGATGGTTCGACAAATCGACCAGCATGCAATCCGCCAGCTTGCCCTCCTCAATTTTCCCGCAATCCAGACCGAGCGCCTGGGCCCCATTGACCGTCGCCATCTCAAATGCGGTATGGGCGGGTAGAGCCGTCGGATCGTTATGAATCAGTTTCGCCTGAAGGGACGCTAATTTCATTTCCTCCATCATGGAAAGATTGTTGTTCGACGAACAGCCATCCGTTCCGAGCGACAACTCCACCCCTTTGGACTGCATTTTACAGAAAGGAAAACTCCCGGAGGCCAGTTTCATGTTCGAGGCCGGGTTATGCACCACCTTCACGCCATTCCGCACGAGAATTCCAATTTCCTCATCCGTCACATGGATGGTATGGGCGGCGATTACATTCGGCCCGAGGAATCCGATTTTTTCCAGCCATTGAATCGGCCGCAAACCATACCGGGTAAGGCAGTCATCCACTTCCTTCCGGGTTTCCGAGAGGTGAATATGAATTGGAAGGTCGTTTTCTTCCGCGAACCGCCCAACCCATTTCAACGATTCCTTGGAGACGGTGTAGATCGCGTGCGGTCCCAGTGCAAACCCGATGCGGTCCGGGTATTGCCTGAACTCATCAAATAGTTTTTCAGTCAGTTCCTGTTGCTCCCTTGCCTTGGCTGGATCGTTAAAATCGATGAATACCGACGAGAGCATGGCCCGCATACCCATCTCTTCCACGGCACGGGCGATACCATGAAAGTGCCAATACATATCGTTGAAGCAGGTGGTTCCCGACTTAATCATTTCCAGACAGGCCAACCGTGCGCCGTGGTAGATATCCTCTTCATCCAACTGAGCCTCCATGGGCCAAATATAGTTCGTCAGCCACTCGTGCAAATCGAGATCGTCGGCATAACTTCGCATCAGCGTCATCGAAGCATGGGTGTGCATGTTCACGAAGGAAGGTAGAATGGCCTTCCCCCGCCCATCCAGCACTTCGGCTCCCGATCCATCCAATCCCGCACCAATGGCCGCAAAGCGATTGTCCTTAATCAGCACATCGGTGATGACCTCGTTCTGCTGCACCTCTTTAATCAATATTTTCATGGCATCGACCCTATCCAACTACCCCTACAAAGCCATAAAAAAAGCCCGGAAGAACCGAGCTTACACACACCTCCGAACACGCCCCTTGCGGCTAATACGCGCCGCGGGCAAAAAAGACCGCCTTGAACGTGCGCGCAAGTATCACGATATCCAGCCAGGCCGACCAGTTGCGCACGTAGTATGGATCCCACTTTTCCATGCCGGCCGTACCGGTTTCACTGCGCCCGGAAACCTGCCATAATCCCGTGATGCCCGGCTGCACCTTGTCACGAATAAATTGGACCCGCTCCGGAAGATCCTGATAGTGGTATGCAGGCAGTGGTCGTGGGCCTACCAGCGACATACTTCCACGCAGGACATTCAACAACTGCGGTATTTCATCCAGTGAAGTGATGCGAATAAATTTGCCCACCTTGGTAATGCGCGGATCTTTTTTGAGCTTGAAGTGGGTTTCCCATTCCGTTCGCAGAACGGGATTTTTTTTCAGGGCCTGCTGAAGGATTTTCTCGGCATTCGGCACCATCGTGCGGAACTTCACCGTTCGGAAGGTTCCCCCTCCCTTCCCGATTCGCGGCTGAAGAAAGATTGGATTCTTTCGATCTTCCAGCCAGATCAGCAGATAGAGCAACAGCATAAGCGGAGCCCATAGCGGAGAGGTCCCGATCACCAGAATCAAGTCGATGAGGCGCTTGAAAACACGCGCAAACGGGTTGAGCAGGTTTTTCGTAATTTCCAATCCAAGGATTCCTTGCAGGTCGCGGGGAACCACCCATAATGAAGGCGCATCCTCGAGGTCCGGAATCAGGATGACCCGGCGGTAGATTTCGAGCGGGCCCTCCATCGTTTCGACGGTTTGATGCCGCGATGCCCCCCCCATGGCCATAATGGCCACCGGGGTTCGGTGGGTTGTGTTGTGAAGATGACCCCGTACGGAAACTCCATCCACGACAGTACCCAACGGAGCATCATCGGTAAAAACCGCCGCAGGAATGTAACCCAGCGACATTTCCGACCGAAGGGCATCCACCACAATTTCCACCGACCGGAGGTCGCCATAGATCGACACCGGAACGCCCCACTGCCCCATACGGATCACAATCCCGCGGGCCAAGGCCCGGACGAGCGGAAGGAGGACTGCACTGAAAAGATAGGTGAATAGAAAAATAATACGGCTGGAGGAAAGTGTGATCTTCGTGAAGAAAGAGATGAACAGAACCATCGTGAAGAGAATCAGCAGGGCTTGCTGAATCCGGCGAAGTTCATCCACCACTCCCACGCCCCAACTCGGAACTAACCGGGCAATACTGGCCACCACAATCCAAGCCGGAACAATCAAAAACCCGTTTTGAACCGAAAATGGAACCCCATTGATCAGCAGCAACAGATAATTTGCAATGCAGAGCGAACCGGCAACCACAAGGGTATCGGCTAGCAGTATCACAAGAGCATTCAGGAAACACCTGCGGATAAACCTAGGTTGCCGCCCTCCCGTATCAATATTGACAATATCTCGTCTCACAAATAAACCTCGAATAAAAAGCGGGGGAAATAGTACCTGCCACTAGTACATTTTACTAGTTCTATTTTAAAAGCTCGATAACGGCATCAAGCATGCGGTCGCCATCAAAGATATAGCGCCCAGAAAAACTGCGCCCTTCGAGCATATGCGGAAACCACGTATGATCGTCCTCCCACATACGGTCGTAGGGCAGGTCGTCGATCGAACACCAGAGCGGGATGGCCTCGTCGGTTTCTGTCGGCGTACCCTCAAAGCCCGTGGCAGTGAAAACATGGCCGTGGATGGAATAACCATCCGTGAATTGGAAGTGTAGCAACCCCGCATCCTCCACCCCGATCGGGGTGATGCAAAGTTCCTCCTGCGTTTCCCGGATGGCGCATTCTCGGGGCGTCTCTCCCGACTCTATTTTACCCCCCGGTCCGTTGATCTTCCCCTTTCCAAACCCGCGCTTTTTATGGATCAGCAGAATTTGGCCATCCTGGATCACGAACATCAGCGTGGCACGCTCCACCGGATCCCAGCTTTCCCAGTCAATTTCATCCACGGATTTATACATTGCGACTCGCCCAATCAACCCTCTTTGTGCTCGTACATGTGCACATCGCGCTGCGGGAACGGAATCGTGATTCCCTCGGCATCAAACCGCTTCTTAATGGCTTCGGTCACGCCGAAATAGATTTTTAAATAGTCGGTCGACTTACACCACGGACGAACCGAAAAGTTGACACTGCTATCGGCCATTTCGGAAACAAAGATTTCCGGAGCGGGCGTTTTCAAGACTCCGGGAACTTCGGCGATGGCAGCCCTGATTGCGGCCCGCGCCTTGTCAATGTCGTCCTCATAGCTGATCCCTGCAACAAGGTCGACGCGGCGGGTGTGATTAGCCGTATGGGTAATAATATTTTCGGACATTAGCTTCGCATTGGGAATGATGACTCTTTTGTTATCGAAGGTATCTAGCGAGGTGGTGAGGATCCCGATTTCACGCACCTTTCCCGAGACACTGCTAGCCGTTACAATATCACCCAACGTGAAGGGCTTGAATACAATGAGCAGCACCCCGGCAGCAAAGTTGGAAAGCGACCCTTGAAGCGCCAAGCCAATGGCCAGGCCCGCCGCGCCAAGCATGGCAATCAGCGACGTGGTCGGAACATCCAACACACCCAAGGCGGCCACAATCACAAATACCTTGAGAGCCATGTGTGCCAGCACCGAGGTAAACGAGATTAATACTGGATCCGCCTTATGTCGTTCCATCAGTTTGCAGAGAACTCTCTTAACCTGCTTTGATATCCAAAACCCGATGATAAGTACGGCCAGAGCTGCGATTACTTTCATGCCGAATTTAATAGCTACCGCGTGGATGGACTCCACCGTTTCGGGACTAAGCTCTATTCCTGCAATCGAATTAGTGATCATCTTGCATCCTCCTTAAGAATTGAAGCGGAGAATCTATCGGAAAGCTCAATGGCGATGCAAGAACTTAGAGAAAAAGCAAAAGCCAGAGCCCGTATTCATTTTTTCTCCCTAGCTTGATTTAATTTATACCCCTATCAGAAGATGAGGATTATAGTTTCGATAAAATCTTCAATAAGAAGATATGATTCCTAAAGGTCGGGAGGATTTCACAAAATGCAACGACGCGTTATTCCTTTTCTGCCCTGCAAAAAACTGTAGTCTTCAACGTCAAATCAAGGAGCCAATATGAGTTCAAGACGCCTCTTTATCCAAACCACCCTAGCCGCCCTCGCAGCACTCGCCTGCACCGCCGATACCCAGGCAAAAAGCTGCCTATGGAAAGTGTCGTCAACAACCGGAATCCTATATCTTCAGGGCTCGGTTCACGTTCTCAAGGCCCAGCACTACCCGCTTGCGCCGGCCATTGAACAAGCCTACACCGAAAGCGCAGCATTGATCCTTGAAGTTGACATGGGGGAAATGACCTCATTGGAAACCCAACGTAAAATTATGGCTAAAGCCATGCTCCCGGGAACGGACACCTTAAAAACAACACTGGATGTTCCAACCTATCATGCGTTGGAATCCAAGTGCAGCAAAATGGGCCTTCCCATAGCCTCGCTCGAAAAATTCAAACCTTGGTTTGCGAGTGTGACGCTTGCACTCATAAAAATGCAGCAAATGGGATTCGACCCCCAATATGGCCTCGACAAATATTTCTACGACAAAGCCTCCCGCGATTCAAAGCCCGTCACCGGACTCGAGACGACGGAATTTCAGATCAACCTCTTCGACAGCCTTGCAGAATCCGACCCCAATCAGTTCGTGAACCGCGCTCTGGCCGATCTTTCCTTGTTCGATGAGGATTTGGATCATCTGGAAAAAGCATGGATCAATGGACAGATTGACGAACTGGGAAAACTAATGACAAAAAGCTTCGCGGACTATCCCGAGCTGTATAACACCTTTATTCTGGAACGAAACAAACGCTGGTCAATAAAACTCTCATCCATCCTTGATAAAACGGATTCCAAAACCCACATGGTCGTGGTCGGTGCCGGACATCTGCCGGGAAAGGGCGGACTGCTCGACTTACTAACGGAAAAAGGATTCACGCTAGAGCAACTCTAGTGTACTAGCTCTCAAACTCAGCCATCATGAACGTGTGGTCGGAAGGCTTTTCCTTCATGCGCGGCTCAAGATCGATTTCGCATGAACTGCTTTTATCCGCCAGTGCTGGTGTTGCCAGAATATAATCAATACGCCATCCAAGATTACGCCGTACGGCATCTTTCACACGATAGTCAAAAAACGAATAGAGCTCCTCACCGGCATGGTGCTTGCGAAACACATCCTCGAACCCGAAGGAACAGGTCTCCAGAAAAGCATCATGTGCATCGATGTGGTAACACGGATCCTTTTTTCGAGTCTCCGGACGGGTGACATCGATGGGCTCCACCGCAATGTTAATATCGCCAATCCATGCCACCGGCTGATCCGGTTTATATTCTGCTTCGAAAAGTTTCCGAAGTCTGGAATACCACGCCAGCTTGTATTGATACATGACATGATCGATCGCCCGGCCCTGCGGCACATACGTATTCACCACCGAAACCCCGTCCACCACAGCCCGTATCAATCGGGTTTCATCCGCAGGGCCTCCATCGTCAAACCCAAAGCGAACCTCCTGTGGTTCGCTTTTACATAGAAGAGCCACGCCATTATACGACTTTTCACCCTTAAAGACCACGTGATAGCCCGCCGCCTCGATGGCCGCTCTCGGAAAATCAACGTCCTGAACCTTGGTTTCCTGAATCCCCAATATATCCGGCTGGTGGTCTTCCAGCCACTCGAGGAGGATCGGTAACCGGGAGCGGATCGAATTGGCATTGAATGTGGAAATTTTCATGCGGTCTTTCTCGTTAAAATAAATTGGCCAACGATTGAAGTACGATAGACTCCATCCTGTCAAGCGAGGTGGCATCCATGAAAACCCAAACCCCTCTATTCTCGGGCATTGGAATACTGATCCTATCAGAAAAAAGGTATCGGTGTCATTTTCATCAATGCAAACGATCCAGACGTGAATGGCGACTCGTTTGAAGGCATGCAGAAACTCGTCTATCAAGGTGCCGTAGGCGAAGGAGGCCGCCAACCGCTTTAGCGGCGGCCGTAGCGGTCGTGCCACAGATGTTTGAACCACATGCGGCTCGTCGCAACAATAGTCAGGACTCCGGAAACAAGGATGGAAAGTGCGAGCATAATATTCGAGCGCTCGTGGGCCTCAATGTCGCCCGGATACTTGTGTCCGTCGAAAAAGGCCGCAACACCCACAACCAGAACCACAATCGCCAACCACAGCGTTCCTCGCTGTGGCTTCATTTTAAACATGGGTACTCTACCGCTCGACATCCCTACACATCCACTGTCATCTAAACGAAGCGGTTAAATTAACAGCTCTTTGTGAACCAAACAAATAAAACCAATATCAATATATAGTAAAATGTACTAGAAAAACCACTTCTCGACGAAGGAACGCCCGGCATGAAAAAAGGCACCCCTTTCGGAATGCCTTTTTTATTTCCAGTATGTGGAAACTTTTACTCGGCAACCGCGGCCTCATCGTTCAATGCAGCCTTCCGGCTGAGACGAACGCGACCCTGGTTGTCAATATCGATACACTTCACGCGCATCATATCACCCGGCTTGCAGATGGAATCGACACTGTCGATCCGCTCGTTGGCCATCTCGGAAATATGGACAAGACCTTCCTTTCCAGGCATGCATTCAACAAAGGCACCAAAGTCCTTCACGGTGACCACCTTGCCTTCATAGGTCGTTCCAATTTCGATCTCGGCCGTGCACGCATTAACTCCACGTACGGCGGCATCCATCGCTTCGGCATCAACGGCAAAGATATTGACGGTACCGTCTTCCTGAATGTCGATCTGAGCGCCGGTCGTGTCGGTGATCGCACGGATATTCTTTCCGCCCGGCCCAATCAAGGCTCCGATTTTTTCAGGATCGATCTTAATGGTGGTGATGCGCGGCGCAGTCTCCGCCAGCTCGGCGCGCGGCTCTGCCAGCACACCGTCCATGTGGTCGAGGATGTCGTTACGACCCTTGCGGGCAATCTCGAAGGCTTCGGTTACTTGCTCCCAGTTGAGGCCGTGAACTTTCAGGTCAACCTGGAACCCGGTGATTCCCTTACGGGTTCCCACCACCTTGAAGTCCATGTCGCCGCAGTGGTCTTCCACACCGAGGATATCGATCACCTGAACGGAAGCTCCGTTGTCATCGGTGAAGAGACCGACAGAGATTCCCGCCACCGGGGCTTTGATCGGAATTCCGGCATCCATCAGCGCCATACAGCCGCCGCATGCGGAGGCCATGGAGGAAGAGCCATTCGACCCCATCACCTCGGATACCACACGAATCGTGTACGGGTAGTCTTCCGGAAGAACCGGAACAATGGAACGTTCAGCCAGATTGCCATGGCCGATTTCACGACGACTGGTCATGCCCAGACGACCGCACTCACCCACGCTGTACGGCGGGAAGTTATAATGCAGGATGAAGGCCTTTTCGTTAACCCCACCCGTGACGGCATCGAAGCGCTGCGTTTCCTTAGAGGTTCCCAGCGTGACGGTGCAGATGGTCTGCGTTTCGCCGCGACCAAAGATGGCCGAACCGTGTGTGCGGGGTAGTACGCCCACCTGCACGTCAAGATCGCGTAGTTCCAGCATACCGCGACCACCGATGCGGGTTCCGCCTTCGGTAACATTCTTGCGAACGGTTTCCACTTCCAGATCATGGAAGGTGTGGAAATATTGGTCCTCGGTCATGTCCTCGAAAAGTTCCTCAAGCTGAGATTTCAGCTCCTCTTTCAGGGCGCTTACAGCATCTTGGCGTTCGATCTTGGCTCCGATTTTCATCAGTTCCTTGAACTTTTCGCCGACGAGCTCGCGAGCCTTGTCGAGGTAGGTAGTATCTTTAACCGGAAGATCGAGTACTTTTTCAGGAAGCCCCAGCGCCTTACGTAGCTCAAGCTGTCCATCGATGATTTTGACCACTTCCGCGTGCGCGGTTTTCATCGCTTCGATGAATTCGGCCTCGGGAACTTCCTTGGCGCTGCCTTCAATCATCATCACCTTGTCGCGCGCACCGCAGTAGGTCAGGTCGAGATCGCTGGCTTCGAGCTGCTCGTGGTTCGGGTTGACGATCCACTCGCCGTCGTTGCGGACAATGCGCACGGCGCCGATCGGGCCGTCGAACGGCAGGTCGG
>JAOZKS010000224.1 GCA_029935255.1 Pontiella sp. | reverse complement strand
GAAAGATCACTAATCCTTCGTACAATGTATTCAATGTATTTCTCCTTGCTTATCCTATCTGCGACTGATTGAACTCGTTCATCGTTCGCTCAGTTCCGATGGAAAGGATGCTTTCTACCGCATCAGCGGTGCGTTCGACAACCTTTTCCAGTCCTAAACTCTCTTCATCGGCAAAACAGCCCAGCACAAACTCAATCATGTCTGCGCCCTTTGGCTTTGGGCCAATGCCTACCCGCACCCGGGGAAAGGCTTTGGTCTGCACCCATTCAAGCACCGACTTCATGCCGTTATGGCTTCCACCCGAACCTTTTGAACGGACTCGTATTCCGCCAAATCCTAAATCAACATCATCGTAGACCACCACGGTATCGACCGGATTAACGCGCCACTTTTTCATCGCGCCCCAAACCGCTTTACCGCTGCGGTTCATGTAGGTGGTGGGTTCGATCAATCGAACCTCGGCATCCCCAATCCGGCATTTGGCCTGCAAAGCCGGAAACCAGAACATTTTCTTGAACACGACACCTTGCCGACGGGCCATCTCCTCCACAACCAAAAAGCCTATGTTGTGGCGGGAGCGTTCGTATTCTTTTCCGGGGTTTCCCAGTCCAACGACTAGTTTCAAGTCCATCCTCCCTCGGAATCTTTAAACCGACCTACTCGGCTTCTTCGGTTTTCTTCTCGGTGATCACTTCCGGCTCGGTAGCCGCCGCTTCACCGGAAACAACGTCCTCATCCTCTTCCTCAATCTCGACACGTGGCTCGGCAACACTTGCAACAATCGCGTCAACATCGACCAAAACTTTGAAGTTGGGGCCCATATCAAGATCGGAAACATGCAGTGCCATGCCGATTTCCAAATCGGAAACATCGACTTCCACTGCTTCAATCAGGTGTTTCGGCAAGCATTCCACCGAAATCGAGTGCATGACGTGATCCAGCGTTCCGCCCGCTTTCACCCCTGCGGCTTCGCCTACGAGTTCCAGCGCAATCCCAACCTGAATAGGTTTGCCCGCGATGATCTTCTGCAGGTCGACGTGTAACAAGTCGTTGGACACGGGATGGTGTTGCACATCCTTAACCAAGGCGGAAATGATCCCTTCGCCTTCCAAATCAATTTCCACCAGCACGGTTTCGCTGACGTGGTGGTGAAGCAGTTGCTCAAAGGCATGGGTATTGAGCTTAATCGCTGTCGCTTCTTTGCCTTCACCATAGATCACAGCCGGAAGGCTTCCGGTCCTACGCAGGCGACGGGAATTGGATGATCCTTGCAGATCTCTCTTCGTTGCACTCAGTTTAGTGTCTTTCATTGATTCTCTCCTATATATATATTTTAAACCCTGAACAGCGAGCTGACCGATTGGTCGTTATGAATACGGCAGATCGCCTCTGCCAGTGTATCGGCCACCGACAAGACCGTCACATTAAAATCTTCCCATTCGCGCTGGGGCACACTATCAGTCGTTACCAGCTCGTCAATCGCCGAGTCCCTGAGCCGCTCGATCCCCTTTTCGGTTAGGAGCGAGTGGCTGACTGCCGCGCGAATCGATTTTGCGCCAGCCTTTTTAAGCAAGGCCGCTGCAGCCGACAGCGTGCCTGCGGTCGAGGTCATATCGTCCACGAGCAACGTGTTGCAACCATCGACATCCCCTACAAGATGGTTGGCGACCACATCCGTGGCACTTTTACGCTGTTTGCCGACCACGGCAATCCCCGCATCGAGCAGCTTCGCATAGGCATCCGCCATTTTCAGGCCGCCTGCATCCGGAGAAACCACCACGAGGTTATCGAGGTTCTGGCCTCGCAAATATTTCACAATCACGGGCGCCGCATAAAGATGATCCACCGGAATATCAAAAAAGCCTTGAATCTGCTGGGCGTGCAAATCCATGCAAAGCACCCGGTTTGCCCCGGCGGCCACGAGAAGATTCGCCACGAGCTTGGCGGTGATCGGCACGCGCGGCTGATCCTTGCGGTCTTGGCGCGCATAACCATAGTAAGGAAGAACCGCTGTAATACGACTGGCCGACGCCCGCTTCGCAGCATCGATCATAATCAGCAGTTCCATCAGGTATTCATTCGGGTCTACCGATACCGACTGCACAATAAAGAGGTCATCGCCGCGCACATTATCCTGCAGTTTGACGAAAATTTCGCCATCAGGGAAACGCGTGATCTCCACATCGCACAATTCAACCCCGGCCGCCAACGCAATGCGTTCCGCCAAAGCCCGATGTCCTGTTCCTGAAATAATCTTCATATCGTTACAATTCAAGTGGTTGCCCGACCAGGGTTCGAACCTGGACCCTATGAGTCAAAGTCACATGTGCTTCCATTACACTATCGGGCAAACAAAAACCATCCGGCCAAAGAGCTCTTCTTCAAAGACGAACTCCTTCCGGTTTACAAAAGAGCGAGAGACCATAGAAAGGAGGTGGATGGAAGTCAAGCCGCCAAATCAAAGATTAATGCCGTTTTCACAGCAGCACAAAATGGCTGGTCAACAAGGCCAGCCCCACCCCGATTTCGATGAGTGCAATTCGTTGTATATTCAAACCCCCGACCCACGTTTTCCAGCGATCCTGAAATAACAATGCGAGCGATCCATCCACCAGAAAAACGATACCCGCCCAAAATAGAAATGAAACCAATACCGTCATTTTCTCCAACACGCCTCCGTGAACCCCTGCTACTGAAAGATGTACTTCTTTTCCCGAGGGTTGGAAAGGCAGGAAAAGCGCATCCCTCCAACGAATCTTCGTTTGATGCTTTATTGTTCAACGCAAGCCGCTAAATTGGATCTTTTAATCCGAGGATGGTTCTATGCTAAAGACGATGATCGAAGATTTACTGGTGACCCGGGGAGTAGCGGAAAACATTGCCGACGAAATCGCGGTGGTCGCCTTCATGGCGTTGGTCGTGATTGGAGCGCTCGTCGTCTACTGGTTGCTACGCAACTACCTGCTCAGGATTATCCACAAGCTCACGCTTAAAACCTCCAACCAATGGGACGATGCGCTGATGGCCTCCGGCGTATTCCACCGCTTCCTCCGACTAATCCCCCTAACCTTTTTCATCCTCAGCATCGACCGAGCCATGCCGGGGCAATTCGTAATGCTCAAACGCATCGTCTTTGCCCTCATCATCCTAACAGGCACCCGCGCCATCGAAGCCTTCCTGAACACCATCGTACAGGTTTATCAACAATCTCCAAGCCTTCGACGCAAACCCATCCGCCCCCTGATCCAATCGCTGATCATCGTGCTCTACCTCTTCGCCGCCATCTTCATCATCTCGGTCTTGCTCAACAAATCCCCATGGAATCTCTTCGGCCTGCTCGGCGGCCTGACCGCCGTCACCATGCTTGTTTTCAAGGACACCATCCTTGGCTTCGTCGCCGGCATCCAACTCAGCGCCAACAATATGGTGCATGAAGGCGACTGGATCGAAATGCCGAAATTCGGGGCCGACGGCGACGTCATCGAAGTCACCGTCAATACGGTAAAAGTGCGCAACTGGGACAAAACCATCAGCACCATCCCCACCTACGCCCTCATCTCCGACTCCTTCAAGAACTGGCGCGGCATGAGCGAATCCGGCGGGCGCCGCATCAAACGCAGCATCAACATCGACATGACCTCCGTCCAGTTCGCCGACGAAGCCCTGCTGGAGCGATTCCGGAAAACGGATCTCCTCAAGGACTATGTCCAAAAACGGCAGGAAGAAATCGACACCGACAACGCCGAGCGCAAGATCGACCTCTCCGCCACCGTCATCAATGGCCGCAGGCAGACCAACCTGGGCATCTTCCGCGCCTACCTCGTCGCATACCTGCACGACAACCCCAAAATCCATACCGGCATGACCTTCCTCGTCCGCCACCTCCAGCCCACACCAACCGGACTCCCCATCGAAGTCTACGTCTTCAGTAGCGATCAAAACTGGGCCAACTACGAAGGCATCCAAGCCGATATCTTCGACCACATCCTCGCCGCCCTCCCCGAGTTTGATCTAAGAGTCTACCAGCAACCCAGCGGTTCCGACTTTGCCAGACTCACGGGTGGCGACTTAGGCAACGCGAATACTTGACGGCGCATACGGGTTTCCTTAACTTCCCCTCTTCATAAGCCCCCTTATGAAAGCGGGCTTTTTGTGTTTCTGAATTCCAAGGATAAAAGGCAGGTCTAAAAGATGTCCAAAACAGTACTTATCGGGTCACAGTGGGGCGATGAAGGCAAAGGCAAGATTATCGATGTACTCACCGCCAACGCAGATTGGGTTGTACGCTATCAGGGCGGCAACAATGCCGGCCACACCGTCGAAATCGGCGACCAGAAATATGTCCTCCACCTCACGCCATCGGGCATTCTGCGCGAAGAATGCAAATGCGTCATCGGCAACGGCCTGGTGGTCGATCTCATTGGCCTGACGGACGAACTCACAAAACTCGTTGCCCGCGGCGTGAAGCTCGACAACCGCCTGTTCATCTCCGACCGCGCGCACATGGTTCTACAATACCACAAAGAACTCGACGGCGCGAAAGAAGGCTCTCTCGGGGACGACAAGAAGATCGGCACCACCAAACGCGGCATCGGCCCGGCCTATTGCGACAAAGCGGACCGCATTGGCCTGCGCCTCGGCGATATCCTCGAAAATGACTTTCTCGACCTCGTAAAAGCCCAGGCCGAAACCAAAAATGCGATCCTCGTAAGCATGGGCGCAAAGCCGCTCGATATCGATGAACTGCTCCTACAGGTCAAGGAAGCCGCCGACTATCTGCGCCCCTTCATCTGCGATACGATCCCCCTGCTCCACGAAGCCGTCCAGAACAACGATGAAATCCTCTTCGAAGGC
>JAOZKS010000605.1 GCA_029935255.1 Pontiella sp. | reverse complement strand
CGGCGGCGGAGATATTTTTGTAGATGACAAGGATCGGGAGGTTTTTCTCGATACGCTGGAAGAAGCGTGTGGCCGCTGTGGATGGCGGATACACGCTTTTGTTTTAATGGGCAACCATTACCATTTTTTGCTGGAGACGCCTGAGGCGAACCTTGTGGCGGGGATGAAATGGTTTCAGGGTACGTACACGCAGCGTTTCAACCGTCGGCACAAGCGATGGGGGCATTTGTTCCAAGGGCGTTACAAGGCACTGGTGATCGAAGGAGGGAAGGATGAATATTTCTTCACGGTTGCTGGTTACATCCATTTGAATCCGGCCCGTGCCCACCTGTTTGATTTGGAGCAGGGGCGTTTGGAGGAATATTCATGGAGCTCGTATCCGCTCTATTTGGATACCTCGAAGCGCCCGGATTGGTTGCATGTGGATCGGGTGCTGGGAAACCAGCAGTGGCTGGACGATGTGTCTGGGCGCAGGGCATACAAGCGCTACATGAAAGGGCGCGTGCTTGAATTGTCGGTGGCGGAGCATCCGTATGAATATGATGCGCTATGGAAGGAAATCCGACGGGGCTGGTATTTGGGGAGTGATAGCTTTCGTAATGAGCTGATGGATCGAATTGATCATGTGATGGCCGGCAAACAACGCAGTTCATATTCAGGAGATCAGGTTAGAGGACATGACGAGACCGAAGCAGAACGGCTTGTGCAACTCGGCTTGGATAAGCTTGGTTTGGAAACTCCGATGTTGGATGGGTTGCGGAAGAACGATCCGCAAAAGTATGCGGTCGCCTGGTTGGTACGTCGCCATACCTGTGTAAAGAACCAGTGGATCAAAGATCGGTTGAAAATGGGAAAGGCGACAAATTTTTCAACGTTCCTGAGTCGAATGGAAGCCGGAGAATTTGGTGTGGAATCATTTTCGCAGGTTAAAAAACATTAAATCATAGGACTGACCCCTCTGCAGCAGACGCGGGATCGAAGAGAAACCATTTTGACTGAATGGGCGGTTGGCGGGTACAAAAGGTTTTCTGGTTCCGCGATGCGGAATGGGGTGCGGTACAAAGCGGGGATGGTTGTTCCTGCCGCCGACATCCGAGATCCAGATGGGTGACTGAACAACTCTTATAACGAAGACTACGAACGCGGCGAACGTTCAGCGATGGAAATCGAAGTGGAACCGATCAACGAAAAGGAAAACTAGCAGGCCGTTGAAAAACGGCTATAGGGGGCTATTTTGTGTTGAACTGCTTCGCTATTTCCTTCGGAAATTATGTCTTCGACGGACCGGAACCTATAATGGGTGACCCCTTTCTCTTGACCCCTTTCTCTTGACCCCTTTCTGATGCCCCGCTTCAT
>JAOZKS010000604.1 GCA_029935255.1 Pontiella sp. | reverse complement strand
AAAACCTTCTAATCTATATTGAGTATGCGGAGTCACTGCATCATTTTGGACAGGCATCGTTCTTTTTTCAGAAGAATGTCAGAACGTCTAAAACCCCCGCTATATAGAGCCTATCCCGTTTAAGCGGGTTTTCGGGGCGGTGTGATTTCTGTCTTTTGAAGATCGCGGCGGTGACTCGATTTCTTGGGATATCGGAACTATAAACCTTGAAACTCTCTGATTCTCACTGGATTTGGACACATCGCTGTCTTTGAGGAGGTTTATTTTTAGATGGATTATGCCGCGCGGGCGGATTCAGCTTCGAGTTCGTCGCGTTTTTGCGCGGCCATGGTGGCGAGCTTCCAGAGGTTGTGGCCTAGGATGCACCATTCGATCCGGGTTTTACGGTTGGCGAAGCCTTTGCTTCGAAGGGGCTTTCCGAGATAGGCGTTCTTGAAGATCCCGATGCGGGCTTCGGTTCCGCCACGTCGTTTTTGCAGCAGGCAGAAGGTTTCGTCTTTGAGCCTTTCTTTGAGCAGAGGTACGGAACGCGGGCAGATCGCATTGATGAGGCCAAGTTCTTCGAGGTTGCCGGTGTTGGCGGGGGCATCGAACCTGCGGTCGCCGGTGTAGCTGCCGGGGAGGCCAATTGTGCGGAAATGAGGCGACCCTCTATCCCCGTTTCGACCAGAATGCGATCCATCTCGATAAGCCCGGCGCGGAACTCGCGGTAATCTTTCGCTGAAAAAACGCAAGGAAGTGCTGGACGGAGTTCGGGTTGATAAGAGACTATTTTCATGTGCTTCACCTTTCTTTGTTGTGGTGACAAGAAATATAAAGCACTTCTTTCCGACAAAGGAGGCAAAAAGGCCTCCTTTGTTCGGAATCTTCTTGGACTTCAGCTCTGCAAACAGGGCATTTGCTCAAATGGGACAGGCTCTATATAGAGGCTGCTTAATAAGTAGCTCGCTCAGGAATAGCTGTATATTTTGCATAGAATCATATCTGCCATTCAGCGGAAAACTGAAAAGTTCTAATCGCTGGGTCATTTTGGCGAAGCGAATTCCATGGGATGAGTTTGAAGATGCATATGCTGAAAATTTCGCGAACTCCGGTCAGGGTGCTCCTGCATTCTCTGTTCGGACTGCGCTGGGGGCTTTGATTATAAAGGGAAAGTTGCAGCTTAGTGACGAGGAGGCTGTTGAGCAGATCGAGGAGAATCCGTATCTTCAGTTCTTCCTTGGCTTTCCTGAGTATCAGCAGGCACGCCCTTTTGATCCATCCATGTATGTTCATTTCCGGAAACGGTTAGGAGCCGATACGCTTTCTTCCATTAACGAAGTGATTGTCAAAAGAGCACTTGAACAGACACAAACC
>JAOZKS010000603.1 GCA_029935255.1 Pontiella sp. | reverse complement strand
CTTGGAAGTCATCACGGAGTTGTTGCAGGCCATGGGGAATCCCCATCAACACCTCGCCGTCATCCATGTGGCCGGAACCAATGGCAAGGGTTCCGTCTGCGCCATGCTTGAATCCGTTCTGCGGGCATCCGGATTCAAGACCGGACTCTACACCTCGCCGCACCTCATCGACTTCTCCGAACGCTTTCGTATCAACGGGGTTCCCATTCCCGAAGAAAAACTCGAGCACTATATCGAGATCGTAGAAGCAACAGCCGCGCCGCTTGAATGCCGACCGCCCACCTTCTTCGAAATCTCCACCGCCATCGCCTTTAAGTATTTTGCGAATGAGGGTGTTGATGTTGCCCTCATCGAAACCGGCATGGGGGGGCGCTGGGATGCCACCAATGTGGTGATTCCGCTCATCTCCGTCATCACCCACATCGACATCGATCACACGAATTATCTAGGCGACACCATCGAAGAGATTGCCGCCGAAAAGGCCGGCATCATCAAGCCCGGTCGTCCCGTTGTCTCCGCCCCGCAATCCGCCGCCGTGATGGCGGAACTCGGCCATGTAGATGAAGCGTCCAGCTTCGTTTCAGTCGCAAAGATCGCCGCGCCCCAGAAACTAAAAATCGAAACGCACTCCCGCAATCTGCCCCCCATCAACCTGCCGCTGCTCGGCGAATGCCAACGTGAAAACTGCGCAGTCGCCGTTGCAGCACTCGAAGTGTTGTCCGACCTGCTCGACTTCGAGCCCGCTTTCAAGAAAGGCCTTGAATCGCTGGAATGGGGTGCACGTTTTCAAACTCTCGAGACCGATCCGTTAATGATTCTCGATGGCGCACATAATCCCTCCGCCGCCCGCGCGTTGGTCAAAATACTAAAGGAAAACTACGCCGACCATCAGATTGGATTCATCTTCGGCTTTCTCGACGACAAAGACACCGTCGAATTCCTGCGCGAAATCAAACCGATCGTTTCCGCCGCTTGGACCGTCCCGATCACTGCTCCGCGCGGCACCACCGCCGAGCACTCCGCCGCTCAGGCCCAAGCTGCGGGAATCGAGGCCACGCCCTCCGAGGTATCTAATGTCTGGAACGCCGCCCGCAAGTGGGCCGCCGCTGAACCCAACCGCCTCGTATGCATAACAGGCTCGCTTTACCTCAAACAGGTTCTTCAATCGGCAGAAAAACCTTCCCCCTAGTGCCCAAAGCCTAATGCCTATTCCCTTAGAGCAACCAGTTCCACAAAAAAAGAACCGCCGGGTGGGGCGGTTCTTAGCATCTAGCCGCGATCCATGATCGCGGATGGACGACCTAATGGCCTTCGTCAACAATTACGCCGGACTCGATCTGGTCGATGACCTTCTGG
>JAOZKS010000223.1 GCA_029935255.1 Pontiella sp. | reverse complement strand
TCACGAATAATGGCAGCAGCGCGATTTTCGGGATCGGGAAAAGCGCCGCCACCACAGCAAGCATGGTCAGGGCAATGCCGAGGCAGGATGTCAGAAAGGCTTTGGTGGCCTCCCCCTTCATGCTAAGCACCCGTGTCAACAGTATTGCCAAAACAACCAGCACCGCCAGAGCGATGGGAAGTGCTTTCATCTCACGCAAATAAAGGGTGCAACCCCAAACCGCGGCAATAACAAACAAACCCAGATAAACCCACCCGGCGCGGGAGGCCCATCGGCGAGCATCGGTCGCAATCGCTCCATCCAACTTCATCGCCAGATAGAGCGCACCGTGCAACGCGAACATGGAGAGACCAACCAACCCGCACAACAACGCAAACGGATTGAGCAAGGCGAAAAATCCCCCCGTATAGTCTCCGATTGCATTGAGTTGCATCCCACGCAGAACGTTTCCGATCGCCACGCCGTAGAGGATCGCAGGAAGAACACTGCCGAACGAAAACGTGAAATCCCACGCCTTGACCCAGCTCGGATGATCCACTTTATTCCGGTATTCAATTGCCACGGCACGGAAGATAAGACCCAGCAGCACCAGCATCATCGCCAGATACAGCCCGCTGAAAGTACAGGCATAAACGGGAGGGAAAGCGGCAAATAGTGCACCGCCAGCCGTAAGCAACCAAACTTCATTTCCATCCCAAAACGGTTCGATCGAGTGGATGAATGCACTGCGCTCGCCTTTCTTCTTCGCAAAGAGATGCCAAAATCCAACCCCGAGGTCGAACCCATCGAGAATGGCGTAGCCAATAAGCAGAATACCCACCAGCAGGAACCAAATAATTTGTAGCGTTTCCATCTTAGTTCATCTCCTTTGAAAAGCGGCCAACGACATGCACCTCTTTATTACACAACATCGGTTCCCTCCCCTTCCAGCGGTTCCGGTCCTTTATGGAAGGCCTGGCGAAGCAGGTAGATCCATACCCCGAAGAGCAGTGAATAGATGATCGAAAACATGATGATCGAGGCCAGAATTTCCCCGGCGGAGACGCTGGCGGAAACCGCATGAGCGGTGCGCAGTTCGCCATAGACCACCCAAGGCTGACGGCCCACCTCGGCCGCCATCCATCCAACTTCGTTGGCCACGAAGGGCAACGGCACCGTCAGCACGGCCGCCCAGAGATAAGCCTTGTGCTCTCCTAACTTTTTCATCAGCCAAAGAACCACCCCGACCAAGGCCACAAGAGCCATCCACATGCCGATGTAGAACATTAAGTGGAACGACCAAAACGACAAGGCCACCGGCGGCCGATCCTCCGGGGGAAAGTCCTTTAGCCCCTGCACCTCGGTATCAAACGTCCCCCCAACAAACAGACTGACCATGCCGGGAATCCGGATCGCAAAATCATTTTTCTCCTCCGCCTCATTCGGGATACCAAAGAGCATCATTGGAGCGCGGGTCTGGGTTTCCCACAGGCCTTCAAAAGCCGCAAGCTTGCAGGGCTGGGTCTGAGAAACTTGATGCCCATGATGATGCCCAATAAACATCGTGACCATAATGACCACAAGCGTTGGAAAGGCTGCGGAGCGCATCGAGCGCTTGGCAAATTCCACGTGCCTTCCCTTAAGAATTTGCCACGCGGAGGTACCTAGAATAAAGAAGACCCCCACGCATAGCGCCGCCGTAACCACATGGAAATAGCGAGGAATCGTGGACGGATTGAAAACGGCCTCCCAAAAATTGACCAGCTGGGCCCGTGAAACCTCCACCCCATTGACCATCTCGGTAATAATCTCGTAACCCGCCGGTGTCTGTTGCCATGAGTTGGCCACGACAATCCAGAAGGCCGACATCGTTGCCCCCAACGCAACCATCAAACTGGAAAACCAGTACACCTTCTGAGAAACTTTCTTTTCGCCGTAGAGCAGGATGCCCAGGAAGCTCGATTCCAGGAAGAAGGCAAATACACCCTCGGCGGCAAGCGGCGCACCGAAGATATCGCCCACGAAGCGCGAATAGGCCGCCCAGTTGGTGCCAAACTGAAACTCCATTGTGATGCCGGTTGCAACCCCGATGGCAAAGGTGAGTGCAAAAATCTTCGTCCAAAAGCGTGCCAACTGGCGGAAGATGGGATTGCCGTTTTCTTGAAAACGCGTGTGATACATGAAGATCATCCATCCGAGGCCGATGGTCAGCGGAGGGAAGATATAGTGAAACATGATCGTTAGGGCGAATTGTATCCGAGCAAGCAAGACAGCATCCATTATGGCCTCTCCATTTATATCCCTTATTATAATTACACTATTCATGTATTTCAATGCCCTTATTGGATTATCAGCTCTCGTCAGGAGCTCAGGGAGTCCGTGAATCGTATATTTTCTATTCTTAGGGGGGCGGAAAATCTTAAAGTACCGCAAAGGAATGCAACCGCAGAATACGCGGAACCACGCAGAATGAACCCATTCAATGCATCTGCTGTTTTCTGCGACCTTCTGCGTGTTCTGCGGTTCTTATTTGTCTGTTTGGGCGGTACAATAGAAAGTTCGAGTCCCCTTACACCAGTAAAGGAGAGGGCGGAAATGGCTCCTAAACTTTTTTGATAGATTGTCCAATATTGTGGCGTGACATCGGATAGTTTGTATGCAGGGGATTTATGCGGTTGCATTGAGTCTCGTAAAGAGAATCGGAAAAAGTAGAACGGGAAGTCATTTTTATGGAAGAGCTGGTAGATGCTGGATGAATGGTTTGTTCGGTAGGTATGCGCTCACGTTGATGAGGGAGAGGGAATGAAAAGTAAGCTAGCAATATTATTGACGACGATTGTCATGGTGGCTTCAACTCAGGCTGCTGTAACATACACGTGGACCGGAGTCGCTGGGGATGGCAACTGGAACACGGCTGAAAACTGGGATGCCAACGGGGTTCCGGCGGATCAATCATCAGAGGAGGATCTTGAGGGTCTTAACGGCGACATGTTGATCATATTTAACGCAGATGGGCCAACACTGAATGTCCCGAAGTTAAAATCAAGCAACGGGACTACTGACGGAAGCACCGACCACCCTCGGGTTCAGATCAATCAAGGCACAGTTAATATTCAGAATGATAGTAAAGTCTTCTGGAAAAAATCGAGAACCGCAACTCATCCTGAGTATCACATGATCCAGGTCGGGGATGGTGTTCATGCCGCGACGTATAATTGCGACGCAGATAAGACCACCATTGTATTGGCGCGATTCGACCAGGATGTGGATCCCTTTACAGCTACAGTCGCAAGCAATGCGACGCTGAATTTTCCAGATAAGGTTGAGTTGACCGAGGGGACCAATAAGGATATGCAGATTACGATTAACTCCGGTGGAACGATGATTTCGAAGGCGCTGTCGGTTGTCGTCGCCGATCTTGGAAGCGGCGAGTCATACATTGCTTTGGAACCTACAGGGAGCTATACGTTTGATAGTGGCACTGGTCTGAGCACAACGCTTGAGGTGGAGAGCTATTTCGGAACGGTTTTTCGTGGAGTCGGAACATCGCTTGAGGTGGTTGATAACGGCGGTACCTTTACGGTAAAGGGCGCTTCAGCGATGGGGCCGGGGCCGGTTACAAATCTTTCGCCGTCCAACACTGCGACCTCAGTGGATGTGGATGCGGATCTGTCGTGGACGGTTGGCGAAAACGCCCTGAGCTACAATGTCTACTTCGGCGTGGCTGGAAGCTTGGTTCTTCAGACCAACACGGCGGCACTCAGTTTTGATCCCGGCACGTTGGCCTATGGAGGCACAAACTATGAGTGGCGCGTGGATTCGGTGAATGGCCTTGGCACCGCCGCAGGGACCAATTGGAGCTTCAGCACAGAGCCGGTTCCGCCATTCCCTGGGCAGGTCTCGAATCCAGCACCTGCAGATGTCTCCAGCAATATTCTAGTCAGCACGAATCTGTCGTGGACGGCTGCTTCCGATGCCAAAACCTACAATGTTTACTTTGGCTTGGCCTCGACCAATATGACGCTAGTGTCCGCCAACCAAACCGCAATGAGTTATGACCCGCCGTTGGGCTACGAAACGAACTACCAATGGCGCGTAGATGCGATGAACGTTTCCGGCACCAATACGGGACCCGTGTGGACGTTTTCCACCGAGGAGGCCCCGCCGATGCCCGGCCAGGCCACGAACCCGCTTCCTGCCAATGGGGCGAGTGACCAAATAAATACCGTGGATCTTGCGTGGTCGGCCGCATCCGATGCCGTTGATTATCTGGTTTTCTATGGCCCCGCAGGAAATATGATTTCGTATGGTGTGGTATCGGGTCTGACCCGGGATATTCCAACGCTGGATTGGGAGACGGAGTACGAGTGGCGTATTGATTCGCGGAATGGCTCTGGTGTCACCACGGGTGAGGTATGGAGCTTTACCACGATGGTGGAGCCCGTTTATAATCACACATGGACTGGTGCGGCTGCTGATCGCGACTGGGATAACGCGACCAACTGGGATGCAGCCGGTGTGCCGGTGGATCAGTATGGCGCCGACCCCGGTTTGAGCGGAAATATGACGATTGTTATCGACGGAACAACCACTCCGACGAATGCGCCTCTTTTAAGTGGCCATCTTCTAGAAGCAAGGAACACCTGCCGAGTTGAGTTGAGCCAGGGCACCATGGACTGGCAAATAAACAGTTCGGGTTGGTGGGTCATTGGCGACAATCACATCCTGACGGTCGGTAACGGTATAGATGCCACCACGCTGACTCTAAACTCGACATCTACCTCGCTGATTCTGGCCCGGAAAACGACTATAGGGCAGTTTTTGACCGCGACGGTCAAAAGTAATGCAACGCTTGCAACATCGGCCAGCCTCTCGATGACTAGTGAGGCTA
>JAOZKS010000222.1 GCA_029935255.1 Pontiella sp. | reverse complement strand
CGGCTTCTCGCAAATGCACCTCTTCACCTACTCCCCCCGCCCCAAAACCATCGCCGCCAAAATGGGACGGCAAGTTAACGGCACCGTTGCTTCCGAACGAAGCGAGCGACTCCGGGCTCTGGGCGAAGAAATGGCGCTGGCCTACCATAGCGAATTTCTGAACCAACCGATTAGGGTATTGGTGGAGGGCAACACGGACGGTATGGCCCATGGTTATTCGGAACACTATATACCCGTCGAGTTCCATTCCTCGAAGCACCGAAAAGGCGACTTGGTCAATCTTACGGCAACGCAAGCCACCCCCGCTGGAATTTCAGGAACTAATAATCTTTAAACCCAATGGATCGCTCCTATAATCACGCGAAAATATGACTATGGAAGAAATGGACAACAATCTAGACGGTGAAATCCGACTGTGGCAGGAAAAGCTTTTTAAGCGCTCCATCCGCCGCACCCGCAAACTGGCCAACATTGAAAGGCTGGTGGGCAGCACGACTCATTTCCAATGCCTTGAAATCAGTTCAGGTGATGGAATCATCAGTTCGGCCCTGCGTTCCCTGGGTGGAAGTTGGAAAACTGCCGTCTCCACTCCCGCCGCCGCCGACTCCATTGCCTACTGCATGGGTGAAAGCACCACCCTCCTCGAGAACGAGAAACTGCCCTTCGACGACCATACCTTTGATCGGGTGGTTATCGTCGATGCCCTTAAAGGCATTGCAACCGACCGCGACTTCATTCGCGACTGCCATCGTGTTCTCAAAAGCGATGGGTGGGTGGTTATCAGCGAAGCGTACCGCCGCCCCATCAGCATAACCGCCCTGCTGCAACGCTCGTTGGGCATCACCCCGGCCTCCCGGGGAATGAAACGCAATGGCTACACCGACCGCGATCTGTATAACATCCTCAAAGACGGTTTCGATGTCCCCGAAATCATCACCTACTCCAACGGTCTGTTCGAAGCACTTTCCACCCTCGGTGAATGGATTCAAAATCTCATCTTCCACGCACCCTATTGGATGGTGCGCGAAAAAGCCGGACAGACCGACCTCTACGGCTATCAAAAAATCCATACCCTCTCGGGCATCGCCTATCCCCTGCTCTGGATCATCTCCAAGCTGGAATTTCTTTCCGGGCACAAGATGCTCGTTAAAAGCCGCCGCCGGCACTGGCGCCCGCGCAAACAACCCAAACTCATCGACGGACGCTCCATCGCCGAAGCCACCATCAATACCAAGATCGGAACCGCCGCCCCATTCTAAGGAACCACGAAACACATAGGGCGACAAAGCCGCAAGCAAAACAGGATCAATAGGCAGAATGATTTTGAGGCAGAATAATTTCTCATTCCAGACGCATGGCAATAATCATTCTGCCTACAAATCATTCTGCCTAAAATGAAGCCCAACTACCGCAAACTCGAACAGGCCATCGGCTACCGGTTTAAAAAGAAAGCAACTCTTGAACTTGCCCTGACACACCCGTCGTTCCGCTATGAGAATGCGGAAACCGATGATGACAACCAGCGCCTTGAATATTTAGGCGATGCCGTGCTCAGCCTCATTTCCGCTGAACACCTTTTCAAGAACAACCCCGAAGCCCGCGAAGGCGATATGTCCAAACTGCGCAGCCGCCTTACGGAAGATCGCAAGCTGGCTCAAATCGGAATCGCGCTCGGCCTGGGTGAATTCCTTCAGCTGGGGCACGGTGAGGAAAAGAATGGTGGAGCCCGGCGCCCCTCAAACCTCGCCGACGCCGTCGAAGCCATCATCGGTGCCGCATGGATCGACGGGGGTGCGCGCGCCGCGAATAAAATCTTCAGGAAGGTCTTTGTTCCCGAACTTGGCGAACTCAAGGCCGCGACGGCCAAGAGCAATCCCAAGGGCGACTTGCAGGAATACACACAAAGCCATGGCTTCGGTATTCCCGTATACGAAACCATCGAAACGGCCGGGCCCGAACACGACCGTGTATTTACCATTGAAGTCACCGCCTATGGAAAAACATGGAAGGCCTCCGCCAGTAGCAAGCGCGAAGCCGAACGCCTTGCTGCTCTGCAATCTCTGGAGGCGCTTAAAAGGGAACCGGCCGACTAGAACGAAGGGACGGCGGCAAGGAGTTTTCGGGTGTATTCGTGCTGCGGGTTGTCAATGACATCGGCAACAGAACCGGTTTCGACGATTTCGCCGTTGTACATCACCGCCACGCGATCACAGAGGTTGCGAACCACGGCGAGATCGTGACTAACGAACAGGAAGGCCAGCTTGCGAGAGGATCGAAGTTCTTCGAGCAGAGCGAGAATCTCAGCTTGGATGGAGACATCGAGCGCAGAGACCGGCTCGTCGGCCACGAGCAGGTCGGGGCTCAAGGCGAGTGCGCGGGCAATGCAGATGCGCTGGCGCTGTCCGCCGCTGAATTGGTGCGGATAGCGATAGATCCAGTCGGCCTGCATTCCAACGGATTCAAAGAGATCGACCACCTGCTCCATCCGTTCGCTCTTCGATGTTCCAATGCCATGCACACTTAGAACATCAACAATCGCATTCCCCACTTTGATGCGTGGATTCATCGATCCGTAGGGATCCTGAAAAACCATCTGAACTTCCTGACGGTAGGTTTTCAGCGCCTTGCCTTGCAGCGAGGAAACATCGGTCCCTTTAAAGAGGATTTTTCCGGAAGTTGGATCGGTTAGCCGGATGATGGTTTTCCCGATGGAGCTTTTTCCGCAACCGCTTTCGCCGACCAGTCCGAGGATTTCGCTGGAGGAAATCTCGATCGATACATTCTTAACGGCATGCAAGGCATGATGACCTCGGCCGTAGATCACATTCAATTTTTCAACTTTGAGCAACGGGTTCATAGGTTTACTTACTAGGAGGATGCAGGCGAGGGACGGCGGCCATGAGTTGCTGGGTATATTCGTGTTGCGGATGGTATAAAATCCGGTCGGTGGAGCCCTCTTCCACCACCTTGCCTTTTTGCATAACGTAAACGCGATCCGCGAGGTCGCCCACAATTCCGAAGTTGTGGGTGATCATCAATATGGAGAGGCCCACCTCTTTGCTGAGCTCGGCAAGGAGGTTGAGGATTTCGCGCTGGACGGTAACGTCGAGGGCGGTGGTCGGTTCGTCGGCCACGAGCAGTTCCGGGGAGCACGCAAGCGCCATGGCAATCATGCAACGCTGAAGCTGGCCGCCGCTCATCTGGTGCGGGTAGGATGGGGCCAGGCGCGGGGGAAGGTGCACGAGATCCAGCAGACGGTTGACTTCTTTCTTCCGGTCAATGCCTTTGCGGTGGAGCTTGAGGGCTTCTTCGATCTGCCAGCCCACGGTAAAAACGGGATTGAAGGAAACCATGGGCTCCTGGAAAATATAGGAGATTTGGCTCCCTCGGATTTTACGTAGTTCGGGGTCGGAGAGTGAAAGCATGTTTTGTCCGCCGAAAAGGATTTCCCCCCCGGCATAAGTGGCCGCCCGTGGCGCGAGTTTCGTCAGGGACAACGCGCTAATACTTTTTCCGCTACCGCTCTCCCCGACCACGGCAACCGTTTCTCCATGTCCGATATGAAAAGACACTTCATCGACCGCCTTAAGCAGATCGTCGCCCGAGCCAAAATGCACACTCAGGTTTCTGACTTCTAAAATAGGATCTTTATTCGTCATAATTCACTCAGTCATTCAAACGGGGGTCGAGGGCATCGCGCAAGGCATCGCCAAGAAGATTGAACGCCAGCACGAGCAGAAAGACCGCGAGGGTAACAAAGGTCATTTCCCACCACATGCCCTGCCAAAGGCGCATGCGGGCGCTATTGATCATCAAGCCCCACGAGGGCTCGCCCTGAACGCCAATGCCCAGGAAGCTCATGACGACCTCGGTGCCGACGGCGGCCGGGAAGCGCAGGGTGAAGGTGATGATGATGACATGCATGATGTTGGGCAGAATGTGCTTGAAGATGATACGTCCGGAGCTCAGTCCGAGTGCACGAGCCGCCTGTACATAGCTTTGATCCTTGTGCTTGATCACCTCGCCCCGCACCAAACGGCAAATCCCAACCCAGGTGGTCAGGCCGATGCCCAGATAGATCCCGACAAGCCCCTTGCCCACCACCATCGCAATGGCCAGAATGAACAACAGGCCGGGCATGGAGGCAAAGGTGTTGTATAGCCAGACAATAAAATCATCGACCCGCCCGCCGTAGTATCCGGCCAGACAGCCTAGAAGCACCCCGATGGGAATGGCGATCAGTGAAGTGATAATGCCGACCATGAAGGCAATGCGCACGCCCTGAACCAACCGGGCCATCACATCGCGTCCCAGACCGTCGGTCCCCATCCAGTGGTCCGCACTGGGGGGCTGATGAGCAAGGTCGAGATTGGTTTCCTGATAGGCGGGTGTTATGTCCCTTATATCGTGGTAGCGGTATACCCCTTCGCCATAAATGGCCAGCGCGGTGAAAAAAAGAACCAGCCCGAGGCAAAAGACGGCCAGGCGGTTTTTCTTCAACCGCAACCAAGCATCGCCCCATAGACTCTGTCCTTTTTTAGTCGCCATAATTCTACTTCAGCTTTATGCGCGGATCGGCCGCGGCGTAGCACAAATCGGTGAGAAGGTTGGATGCCACAAACAGCAGGGCTCCGATTAATACGAGCGCCCGAACCACATCGATATCGGAGGCGAGAATGGAGCTGATGCCGAGATAGCCCAGCCCCGGAATCCCAAAGAAACTTTCGAGTAACAGCGAGCCGGTATAGAGATAGGGAATGGCAATGATTACGTTGGTGATGATCGGGATCATGGCGTTTTTAAGCACATGGACGAAGAGAACCCGTGGTTTGCCGACCCCCTTGGCCAAAGCGGTGCGGACATAATCCTTATACA
>JAOZKS010000221.1 GCA_029935255.1 Pontiella sp. | reverse complement strand
CCAATCAAAATCCAGATGTCAAAGAACAACCGCAAGACGCTACCCTTGCGCACCATCCGCCCCGCTGTGCATCGCCAGCAGCATCACCCGGGCATAAAAAACAACATTCCAAGTCCCGCCACAACCATCCTGATCCATCTTAGATTCATCATTAAGCGATTGCGTATCAACAGTTGAACCCCATAGTGCATCCATTGAATCCTGCAGGTCAACTAATCAAATGAATAGGTGCGACCGACCATCCGGAATATCAAACAAGAGCCTTTACAACCCATTAAACGCTGCTAACAGGCGTTGTCCCCGCAGTAGCGCGTATAGAACGAGTATTCCGAAAAGTTTAAAAACCTCAGTCGCTTGATCGGAGATGTGATCATGTATAAATCGCTGTTCTCATTCTTGCCCATGGAAGCGAATCCCAACTCAGAGCAGCTAATAGATAAAATAATATTCTATCTTCTGACTTTCAACCCGTACACATTGGGTGGTACACAATAGTACTTGTCATTCACTGGCATACGGCCATGAAGAACAACATAAAATACTGTCATTTAACATGTTACATCAGTAAAGTTTGAGGCGAAAAAAGGAAACCCCACCTCACCCACTATTTTTTGTACTAGAACAAACGGATCCAAAAACCTATGCACACAAGAGGAAAAGTTCCGCACTTCACACTCAGACCCCATCCGGTGGTCTCGATACTGTTTATCCTCGTCATGATTGTTGGCATATTAATCGCGATGTCATTCTTTTCCATGGAGGAAGGTACCGGCGATTACAGACGCAAGGGCATTACCACACTCACCCTCACCGGGATCATCAACATCTGCTTGGCGATTCTAGCCACCTCCAAACTGTGGTTCTCCCATCTGTGGAAGAAAAACTCCACCCATGCACGGCACAAGCAGCACACCAAACACCATCCCGCCACCAGAGAACGCAACTTCCGTAGAAATCGTTGATTTTTCCATAGTTTGGAACTTGAGCGACCTACCCCCAAAGCAGACAATGCAGGCATGAAAATCGTTTGCGCAGAAACTGTACTTCTAGGAAAACAGGCTTTTTCCAATGCGGGAAAAACCGTCATCCTCCCCGATCGTGAAATCACCCGCGACGACCTCCTCGATGCCGACGCGCTCATCGTGCGGTCAAAAACAAAAATCAACCGCAAACTACTCCGCGACACCCCCGTCCAGTTCGTTGGAACCGCAACCGCCGGCACCGACCACATCGACGCCGCGTGGCTCGAATCCCAAGGGATCTATTGGAGCTCATCCCCCGGTTGCAATGCCAATAGTGTTTCAGAATACCTCATCGCCGCCCTGCTCGTTCTGGGAAACCGGCACGGTTTCGACCTTAAAGGAAAAACCATCGGAATAATTGGTTGCGGCAACGTCGGTAGTCGGGTCGTCAAAAAATGCGAAGCCCTCGGCATGACGGTTCTGCGCAACGATCCTCCGCTCGCGGCCATTTCCACCGACCCCGACTTTCAACCGTTGGAAAACCTACTGGCCGAATCCGACATCGTCACCCTCCATGTGCCGCTTGTAAAAGACGGCCCATGGCCCACCGCCCGCATGGCCGACTATCGCTTCTTCGAACAGCTCAAACCCGGCACCGTCTTCATTAACGCCGCACGCGGCAGCATCTGCGACTACGATGCCCTGCTCGATGCCAAGGCCGCCGGTGCCGTCTCCCGCATGATCATCGATGTCTGGAGCCCCGAGCCCGCTTTCCGCACCGACGTACTCAAAATGGCCGACCTTGCCTCGCCGCACATCGCTGGCCACTCCTACGAAGGCAAGCTCAACGGCACCGTCGCCTGCTACAACGAGCTCTGCAACTTTTTCGAGATTTCAAAAAGATGGGATATCGCCGCCTCCCTCCCCGACCCTGAAGTTCCAGCCCTCGAGATCGACTGCGCCCACCGCGACGACGAAGAAATCCTGCACGAAATTATTCAACAGATCTACGACATCGAAACCGACGACACCCTCATCCGGTCAACTGCTGTCCCCGACGAAATCGACCGAGCCCGCAACTTCGATGCCCTCCGCAAAACCTATCGAGTTCGGCGCGAATTCGGGAACACGAAGGTGGGCGTGCGAAACGCCAGCGATTCCCTTCGCCGCAAGATTAAGGCCATGGGATTCGTACCGTTTGAAGAGTGAGACGTGAAGAGGTTCGTAGTCCCTTCTCTACAAACAATCCTTCAGATATTGCCCCGTATACGACTTTTCGTTCTTCGCCACCTTCTCGGGGGTGCCGGAGGCGACGATGGTGCCGCCGTTGATGCCGCCGCCGGGGCCGAGGTCGATGATGTGGTCGGCGCGTTTGATCATGTCGAGGTTATGCTCGATGACGATGACGGTGTTGCCTTCGTCGCGCAGGCGTTCGAGCACTTCGAGCAGCTTGTGGACATCGGCGAAGTGCAGGCCGGTGGTGGGTTCATCGAGAATGTAGAGGGTCTGCCCGGTGGAGCGCTTGCTGAGTTCGGTCGAGAGCTTAACGCGCTGGGCCTCGCCGCCGGAGAGCGTGGTGGCGGGCTGGCCGAGTTTGAGGTAGCCCAGGCCAACATCGCAGAGGGTCTTCATTTTCCGCTGAATCTTTGGAACCGCTTCGAAAAAGTCGAGCGACTCGTTAATCGTCATGTCCAGCACATCGGCAATATTCCTGCCCTTGTAGTGAACCTCTAGGGTCTCGCGGTTGTAGCGCTTTTCGCCGCACTGTTCACACGGCACATAGACATCCGGAAGAAAGTGCATTTCGATTCTGAGGATGCCATCGCCCTTGCAGCGTTCGCAACGCCCGCCCTTGACGTTAAAGCTGTACCGTCCTGGTTTATAGCCGCGCACCTTCGAGGCGGGCAGACTGGCGAATAGCGTGCGGATGTCGGTGAAGGCCCCAGTGTAGGTGGCTGGATTCGAGCGCGGCGTACGACCAATCGGCGACTGGTCGATCACAATCATTTTATCGATCAGCTCCACCCCCTTGAGGCTCTTGTGTTTCCCGGGAATCTCCTTGGAATGATGGAAGTGCCGCATCAGGGCCCGCTTGAGCGTATTATCGACCAACGAGCTTTTCCCACTGCCGGAAACCCCGGTCACACAGGTAAACAGGCCAACCGGAAATTTAGCATTCACCTTCTTCAGGTTGTTGGCTTCCGCGTCTTTGAGCTCGATCCAACCCTTGAAAGGTTTCGTGCGCTTCTTCGGAACCTCGACCAGCAACTCGCCACGCAAATATTTGGCCGTCAGCGTATCGGCCTTCAATAGCTTATCCGCCGTTCCGGCAAAGACCACTTCGCCGCCGTGGCGCCCGGCGGCGGGACCAAGATCGATTACATAATCCGCCGTGCGGATCGTCTGCTCGTCGTGTTCGACCACAATCACCGTGTTGCCTAGATCGCGCAGTCCGCGCAAGGTATGGATCAGTCGATCATTATCGCGCTGATGCAGTCCAATGCTCGGTTCGTCCAGCACATAAACCACGCCAACGAGTCCCGCTCCGATCTGCGTCGCCAACCGAATACGCTGCGCCTCGCCACCGGAAAGCGTACCGCTCTCGCGGTCGAGCGTGAGGTAGTCGAGGCCGACGTTCACCATAAAACCCAGCCGCGAGCGAATCTCTTTCAGGATTTCCTTGGTGATCAACTTCTCCTGCTTCGTGAGCTTTAACGATTCGAAAAACCGTTGCGAATCAATCACCGAATCCGTAATGATTTCACGGACATTTCGGCCACTCACCCGGCAGGCCAATACCTCCGGCCGCAGGCGCGCACCATCGCACTTCGGGCAAATACGCCGCATCATATAGCCGCGCAGCCAATGGCTCATCGTCTCGCTTTCATTCTCCGCCAACCGCCGGTTGAGGATCGGAAAGACCCCTTCAAACGACTTCGAGATAAGACGACGACGCATGTAGTACCGAATGGGTTCCTCGCCCGATCCATTGAACAGGACCTCTACAAAACTGCGCGGCAGGTCTTCGAACGGAACCTTCAAGTCGATGCCATAGTGGCTGGCCAGCGCGGCCAATAATTTCTTGTAGTAGATAATCGCGCGGCGACCGCCGTAGCGCCACGGATGAATGCACTTCTCCAGCGGCAGGGTTTTATCGGGGATCACCAGATCTTCATCGAAAATCATCTGCGTACCGAGGCCGTGGCAGGTCGGACAGGCACCATATGGACTGTTGAAAGAAAAGTGGCGCGACTGCAACGTATCGAAGCTGATTCCGCAATCCAGGCACGCGTTGTTTTCGGAATAGATTTTTTCATCCCAACCGCCTGAATCATTGGCCACCAGCACGGTCATAAGTGCCTCGCCCTCGCGCAGGGCAATCTCGACCGAGTCGGTCATGCGGCTGCGGATATCGGCGGTAATCGCCAGCCGATCCACCACCACTTCGAGGGTATGTTTCCTGGTCTTCGCCAACTTGGGCACGTTTTCAATTTCATAAACCTCGCCATCGACGCGTACGCGTACAAAACCCTGCTTGCGGATCGATTCGAAAACCTCAACATGCTCGCCCTTGCGCCCGCGCACCAACGGCGCGAGCAGCATGAGCTTGGTTTGGGCCGGAAGCTGCATCAACTGCTCGACGATCTCCTCCGCACTTTGCCCCGAAACCGGCTGTCCGCATTTCCAACAGTGCGCCTTGCCGATACTGGCAAAAAGAAGACGGAGGTAGTCGTAGATTTCGGTGGTTGTGGCCACGATCGACCGTGGGTTGGAACCGGCCGTGCGCTGCTCGATGGATACCGCCGGAGAGAGTCCTTCAATGTAGTCCACATCCGGCTTCTGCATTTGCCCGAGAAATTGACGGGCATAGGCCGAGAGGCTCTCGACATACTTGCGCTGCCCCTCCGCGTAGAT
>JAOZKS010000220.1 GCA_029935255.1 Pontiella sp. | reverse complement strand
ATCAACCGCCCGTGGGAAACCTGCGAAGTCATTGGTGGTGGCTGGGGTTACGGCGGTATTGGAACTGGCATGTCTTTGGCCGATTGTATTGCTCTTCTCGCCCGTTGCGCAGGAAGCGGCGGCAACCTGTTGCTCAATACCGGCCCTGCGCCGGATGGTACGATTTACCCACGACATGTAGAACGCTACCTGCAGATGGGGGCCTGGCTAAAACAGTATGGCGAGAGTATCTATTCCACCCGTGGAGGTCCCTACACACCCGGTCCTTGGGGATGCGCGACGCGCAGTAAATCGGGCAATCGCATGTATCTTCATTTGCTCGGGCATTGGGATGGCCTGATTTCCCTTCCGGATCTGGACGCAAAGGTGGTGGGCTGTGAGGTGTTGACCGGTGGAACGGCTGAAATTAAACAGGAAAACGGCCTGCTGAGCATCTGTGTGAATGATGGAAAGAAAAAGAAGCGGACCGGTATTATTCATGAGTTTGACACCGTGATCGCTCTAGATCTGGACCGCCCCGCGATGGAGGTGCCCATCGTGGCCAGCCTGGGCGAATCGGCGACCGTCGGTGCCAAGGTAACGGCCTCCAGCGAGGATAGCGAAAAGACACCGGTCCAAGCCGTGGTGGCGACGGATTCCACTGAGTTTTCCGAAGGGACATTTATTCGTGCGGTATGGAAGCCGGCCCGCACCGACAAGGCACCGTGGCTTGAGGTTGAATTCGTTATGCCCCAAAGTATTAGCCAAATTCAACTTCAGGAAGGGCGTTATGGCAACCCGAGTGCGATTGACGAGTTCACGATTTCCGCGCGGGTGAACGGACGGTGGAAGCCGGTTTATGAAGGCAAAGGCATTGCCAACTCGTTTGGTGCTGTGCTGTCGGAGGCCGTCGAGACGGATGCCCTGCGCATTGATTTCAAGGAGTGGCATGGTGGCATTAGCTTGAACCTGATCAACGCATATTAGCACTTTTAATAAGCATGTGAGATATCGTGCTTTCGTGGGAATCAATCTGGAATGAAATGTGGAGAAAAAAGGTGCTAAAATGAGACATTTACTAGTTATTATTGTCGGGACATTCGTTCTTGCCGATGTCCTCGCGATTCAAAGTGTGGGGATGGCAGCTGAACGTAGCATCCAGCCTATCGGTCACCTGAGTCCTGCCGAGTTTCAGGCTTATCTGGATCAGCATGATCCTCTATGGGACCAGGCTCCCCGCGCGTGGGAGGAGAGTGCCTTTATCGGTAACGGCATGATGGGGACTACTGTTTGGGTCGGCCATAGCGAATCGCTGCACTGGGATCTTGGGCGAACGGATGTCTATGACACCGGCAAGCACCGCACACGCATGCCCATTGGAAAACTGTCATTGAAACTTAAAGGTGAAACCACTCAGTTCGCCATGCGCCAATCTCTGGGCCGGGCCGAGGTGACAGGAACGGTTAAAACCTCCCAAGGGGGGGTCTCTTGGCGATCGATTATTCCCCATGAAAAAATGGTGGGTCTCATTGAGTACGTGGTAAGCGGAAAAGAAAGGCCGCAGTTTACTTTTTGCCAAACTCCAGCGGTACCCACCAATGTTCTTAGAAAACATTTGCGCAAAAAAGTAGATGCCAAAATGGCTGCGGATGAAGCCTTTAAAAAATCCGCGGCCGTCCATACCCGCCTCGTTACAGATTTTTTTGACCCTAAGTTGGCTGGATTTATCGAGGAGCTTTCCTCCGATAAAGATCTTTTCAAAAACCCAGAACCTTCTTCGGGGGAAACAGATGCAATTAACTGGTTGCTCCAGCCGTTTTCAAGTGGCGGCGGCTATGTTGTTGCTTGGCAAATCAAAGAAGATGTTTCCGGCAAAGGAGTGCTGGCTTATTCTATTGATTACTTCGATCAGGGCACGCCAACAGTCGATCAGGCCGTTCAAATCGTTAGTCAGGCTGTGCAGATCGGTTACAACTCCATCAGCGAAAAGCATCAGCAATGGTGGCGCGACTATTATAGTAAAAGTTTCATTTCGCTCCCTCATTTCGCTATGGAAAACTACTATTGGATGCAGATATACAAGATGGGATCTGCAACGCGCCGGGATGGCGTTGTTTTAGATGAAATTGGGCCGTGGCACAGTCCCACGGAGTGGGCACGGGTCTGGAACAACATCAATATTCAAATTGCCTACCACAGCATGATGACGGCCAATCACCTGGAGCTTTGCGAACCGTTTATTCGACTCTTCGACAGCATGCACGACAATCTTAGAAATGCAGTGCCTGCAAAATGGAATAGTAATGGGGCTATGGCTCTCGGGCGAACGATGGACCTGAAAGGTCGGATGGGCTGGAGCAGAGAGTTTGGGAATTTGAGCTGGGCATTGCACGACTACTGGATGTATTGCCGGTATACCGGCGATGATGAATTAATGAAAACTGGGCTTCTTCCGCTCCTTAAAGGGTCCGTAAATTTCATGCTCAATGCCCTGGAGATCGACTCGCAAGGTCGTTACCACCTTCCACCGGACATTTCGCCAGAATATTCGGACAAGGCATTCGCCGACACTAACTACAACCTTGGGCTGCTACGCTGGAGCCTTCAAACTCTGACCCACTTAAATTCGCAGTTTCATCTAAACGATCCAGATCTGGATCGATGGCAGGACGTACTTACCAATCTCGTTTCCTTCCCAACCAATGAGAACGGCTTGATGATTGGGTCCGAGGTTCCTCTCGACCAGTCACACCGGCACTACTCGCACCTGCTGCCGTTTTTCCCTCTAGCGGTTATTGATCCGGAATCGGCCGAGGGCCATGAACTTTTCAAGACATCCTATAATCACTGGGATAGGCTTGAACCCAAGCAATGGAACCTGTTCTCGTATTATGGGGCCGCATCCATGGCTGCATGGCTCCGGGATGGCGATGAGGCGGTGAAACAACTCGAAGGCGGCTTCTCCAAAATGGCACCGAATACCTTCTTCGGCCGCATTCCAGCCATTGAAAGCGCCATGGCCGGCACCATTGCCATCGGTGAGATGCTTCTTCAGAGCTGGACTCATACCCCCGGTGATTTTCGCCTGCGTATTTTTCCGGCCATTCCCGAATCGTGGCAGGAGGTGTGCTTCCGTCATTTGCGAGCGGAGGGGGGCTTTCTTGTTTCGGCCGCCAAGCGCGACGGGAACATTCAATTCGTCGAAATCACAAGTCTGGCTGGAAATCCCTGCCACCTTGAACTGCCTTTCAGTGGTCCATTTATTATCACTTCCGGGGGGGGGGGAGCGAGTCAAGGAGCCGATCAGAACGGGCGGCAGGTCCTGAGCCTTGAAATTCCGAAAGGTGAAACCATTCAACTCATCAGCAAGTCCACACATGAGCATGATGTATCCCTTCGCATATATCCTGTCAGTCATCAGGTAAAAGACCGCTGAAACGGACCATAGCGAACCCCGTCTGTTCTCCGAGCAGTCCGTGGGGAACGGCTATGCCATAAAGGTGGTGTGGAGGTATATTGCTTCTTAAAGAGAGAAGTTATCGAATGTGCTTATAAGCAAAGGTGTATGACACAACGACAAAGGAGAATAATTATGAATATTAGTTCAATACTCCGGATTGGTGTCATCCGTTCGAGAGAAACGCAGTTGAAAATCTAATTTTATTGTTTTGTTGGCGGATGATATGGGGCAGATAAGTGCCACGCTAAACTCCCCTCGCAAGATCCAACTGAAATCGGTTCTATGGTCGATTTCTGCATGGACTCCAATTTTTTTTTTTTTTTTGTCCACTATCCTTGAATAGGATCGGAACGTTAATAGGAACATACTTAGCATCAGAAATAAGGCTTGTGTATCATCCCGTGTTGGGATGACTAGCCACTGACAAAAAAGAAAAAAGGAATGAGCATATGAAATACACTAAATTCATTGCGTTACTTGCTATGGGACTGGGTTTTGCTACCATTTCAAGCGCGGGTCCTATCTACACGTGGGTAGGAGGTGTCGATAACAGTTGGAACACTGTCGGCAATTGGGATGCCAATGGCGTGCCGGCCGATCAAGAATTAAATTATACCGGCCTGAACGGCGATATGACGATCATCATCGACAGCGTGTCCACCCCAACGGAAGATGTGCCCGATTTAGGTGGACACACTACATCGGCCAGAAACACCCCCCTTATTCAGTTGAATAAGGGAACAATGACTATGGGTCTATACTCTAGAGACGGTTGGTGGGTAATTGGTGATAATGAGTTGCTCACAGTAGGGACTGGTACGGATGCAGCCACACTTCATTTGATCTCACCCAGTACTGCAACTACTACTTTGTGTCGGCCGATCGGCACTGGTGGGCAGCTTCAAACTATGGTCGTCAACACCAATTCTACGCTTACGGTCAATAGTCCGACAGGGCTGTCTCAGTCTACCAAGGGTGATCTTCAGCTGACGCTTAAGTCAGGTGCCACGTACCTTACTGAGGGTTTGCTCGCTAAGTGGGGATCAGACACAGGTGAAAGTTTCATTGCGATGGAAGCCGGGGCGACCTATACGTTTAAGGCGACGGGCGGGCTCAATACTACCGCCGAGATTGATGCGCTGTACGGCGACCAAATCAAGGCCATTAACGGAGCAACACTTGTCGCTTCGACGCTGTCCGAGGGCTACCTGACGGTAACGGCGATCCCGGAGCCTGCAACATTGGGTTTAGTTATTGCTGTCGGAGGTGCTGCTGTGTTTATTCGCCAGAGATTTATGATCTAGCCCGGTAGGTAAAGTTCGATTGCTGAGTCCATATGTCTTTAATGGCATATGGACTTTTTTTACCCCTGTCTCCAAATAGTTCGTAAGCGTCCGAAGTCTCACCCCTGTCGGGCGGCGCGGGTAGCTTTCCATTGTGC
>JAOZKS010000602.1 GCA_029935255.1 Pontiella sp. | reverse complement strand
GGCCGGAAAAAAAGAAAAAGAAGCCCGCCAAGACGAAGGGATCGAAATGAAGAAGTTTGATAAATGCCCTTGTGGAAGCGGGGTCCTTTTTGAGGATTGTTGCGGCGGCATGGTGGCCGGGCGGCACTCACCGCCGAGGACCGAGCAATGCCACGCTTCTGTTGCGATCCAGAATCCGAGGGGTCTTCTCCAGTATTTCCGTTCTCTTTACTGTTTTCATAAAGCGTATATTGAAATTGCAACTTTCATAATACAAAGATAATTTACGATTCGGTTTTCGTTTTTGGGAGAGGTGATCTGGGAGGCGGGGGGTCAGCTATGATTCCACCTTTATCTCAGACACGCAGGATAATCAATACATCGAGATTGTCCTGAATGCGGCGGCCATATCCAGCATTAATGCTGCGGGGGGACTTTGGGCGATTGGCGGGAGCTATTCCGCCAATGCCGATGGTCAGCACGCTTTTGGTGGTTCCTCTGCCGATGCAGGAAACATGCTCATCGTCGATGCCTCGCCGATTCCCGAGCCGGGTGTTATGGGTTTAATGGGCATCTTCGGCAAGCAGATTCATCGCATCGGCCAATCCGATGGCCGTGATGTTTTCTGTGAGTGAAAATTGAGCCGCAGTGGGATGAACCACATACAGGTGGTTCAGATTTAGATCTTTCATGGCGATGTGCATGGAACGCGTGGTGGAGGGTGCGCTGCTGTATTTAAATTCCACGCCGATTCGCGATGTTCCTTTCAGGTAGAACAAGTCCAATTCGGCTCCACCCTGAGTTGCCCAGAAATAGGCATGCCGTTCGTTCAAGACCGAGAGCAGGTTTTCCAAGGCAAATCCTTCCCATGAAGCGCCCAGTTTCGGATGGCCTTCCAACGCGTGGAATGAATCTAGGTTGAGCAACGCATGAAGCAGCCCGCTATCCCGGATGTAGACCTTGGGGGATTTTACAATGCGTTTGCCCGCATTCTCGAACCAAGGCTGGAGCTGGCGGACTAGAAAAGCCCCGCTCAATACATCTGCATAGTGCCGGGTGGTTGGGTGCGAAACTTGCAATGAACGGGCAATTTCCGACCCGTTCCATGTTTGGCCGTGGTAGTGAGCTAGCATCATCAGAAAACGGCGTAGGATTGCGGGCGAAGGAGAGTGGCCGTATGACGGCAAATCCCGCTCTAAAAAAGTACGGATAAAATCGAGGCGCCATTGCAGGCTATCGAGATCGGACCGTGCGGTGAACGACGGGGGGAATCCGCCGCAGAGCCAAAGTTTTCTCATTTGGGCAACACCGACTTCATTCAGGTTGAGTCCGTGCATATCGACAAAAGCAATTCGTCCGGCAAGCGACTCGGATGTTCCGCGAA
>JAOZKS010000601.1 GCA_029935255.1 Pontiella sp. | reverse complement strand
AATCTAAAGGCCGGCATGGAAGAAGAAACCAGCCTCGGCTGCGAAATCGGAACCCCTATGGAAAGAACCACTTCAATGCACAGCTCATCGGATTCTACACCCGCATTGATGATATGATCAGCGGCGGATATGTCGGCGGCTCCACCGACACCGATGGCGCAAATGCCGGAAAGGTCAACTCCGCCGGACTGGAAGCTTCCGCTGGATTCGATCTCGGCCAGCACCAACACTGGGGATTCAAGAATCCCTATTGGGTCGCCTGCACCTTCACCGATGCCGTACTCGCAGAAGACACCAACATTACCGACAGCGGAAACACCTTCGTCGATGGGAAAAAAGGAAACCAAGTCCCCTATATCCCAAAATTCCAACTCAGCTGCGGAACCGGCATAGAGATCGGCCGAACAGGGATCGACCTATCCCTTATGTATGTCGGCGAAACCTACACCACCGCAAGCAACGCATCCGATCAATTCGATGCACTCGGAAACCCCGACGCACGCTACGGAAAAACCGATGCCCACCTCATCTTCAATGGATCGGCCTACTACCGCATCACCAACAACACCAAGGTTTTCATCAACCTGCATAACATTCTAAACGAGGACTACATCGCCTCCCGCCACCCCTACGGCCCGCGCCCCGGTCAACCCTTCTCCGCCATGCTTGGAATGGAAGCCAGCTTCTAAAAAGATCGCATCCATCTTCCCGCTCATCTAGGCTCCACCGCCTACTGATGAGAAACCAGAAAAACATAATAATCGCGCTCTTGGCCACCCTGCTTTGCGGCTGCGGAAAGCCCGCGCAACCAGCTACACCTAAAAAAGTACCCGAACGCATCATCTCCCTTGCGCCAAACATCACCGAAACCCTCTATGCCCTCGGGCTCGAGAGCAAACTCGTCGGAAACACCCCCCACTCCACCTATCCCGAAGCCGCCCGCACACTTCCCAAGGTGGGAAGTTTTGGAAGTTTTAGCTACGAAGCCATCGTATCGCTCCAACCCGACCTCGTGATCCTGCACAAGGAATACGACGCCGAAAAAGCGCGCCTCGCCAGCCTCGGCATTCCCACCCTCGAAACCGGCACCTACTTCATCGCCGACATCCTCCAAACCATCCGAAGCATTGGCGAAGCCTGCGGAGCGGAAGAGCGGGCAAACGAACTCATCCAACGTTTGGAAACCCGTATTGCCGAACTCCGTACGGGCGGCATACATGTCGCCCCTCCCCGCGTACTACTCACCTTCGGAAGCGACCCAACGGGCCCCATCCACGCCTTCGGCCCCGCATGTATCCATAGCGAACTCCTCGCAATCGCCGGCGGCCAAAACGTTATCGAAGGGAGCCTCCCCTTCTCCACCC
>JAOZKS010000600.1 GCA_029935255.1 Pontiella sp. | reverse complement strand
TTTAAAACCCCTGCAAACCCTTTGTTTGCAGGGGTTTTTGTTTGTCCGGATGCGGTGCTTTGGGCGGAAATGCAGGCGGATATTCCCTGAAAAAATGCGCCAAAAAGCTCCATTGATCCCTTTTTGATCCGTTAAAAGGTTGCGCTATCCGCTTCGGAATGCTACAGAAACAACCTGAACCACAGGGAGTACTTCGATATGCCACAGGTATTTAAACGCAAATGGGTGACGAAGGATGGAGTCGAACGAACGTCGAAGGCGTACTACTGCCGCTTCCAGATTACCGGCAAGGATTATCTCCGATCCACGGGCAAGGCGCGGCGGTCGGATGCCTTGGCGGAAATGCACCGGATAATGGATATTGCTCGAAGCGGTGTCAGCTCGGAACGGTGCTTCCTTGATCTACAACGCTCCATTGACCAACGCCCTGAACCCGAACAGGATCAATTGCGATTGGATTTTGCGCAACGGTTACGGCAGGGGCTCGGTGAAAAGCTGGCGGTTGCCGATGTGTGGGATACATGGTTGCAGCACCCGAACACGGGAACCCCGGCGGCAAAAACCTTGGAGGGATACTCCGGGCAATGGAAGCGGTTCAGGAAGTGGGCGAAAAAACAGGACATTGGTTTCCTGCATGAAGTCACGCCCGGCCATGCGGAAAAATATGCCGCCGATTTGTGGGGGTCGGGGATTTCGCCCCGGACGTACAACGCGCATACCAAGTTTTTGAAGAGCCTGTTCAAAGTGCTGCGGCGGGTGGCCAGCGTGGAGCTGAATCCGTTCGAGGATATTCGCCAGCGGGATTTGGCTACGGAAAGCAGACGGAGCTTTACGGCCAAGGAGTTGGAATCCATCTTTTCAACGGCTCGGGGCGATTTGCGCTATCTCGTTGCTCTGGGTGTCTTCACCGGAATGCGGCTGGGGGATTGTGTTTGCCTGCGCTGGGATGAAGTGGATTTGAAGGCAGGGGTGATTACCCATATTCCTTTCAAAACCAAGCGCAAGGGGAAGGAGGTTGTGGTTCCGATCCACGCCATGCTTGCCCCGTTGCTGGCCAAGTTGCGGAAAACTCGCCGGGAAAAATACCTGTTTCCGGCCTTGGTCAAAACCTATGAGCGCGACGGTTCGGTCATATCGAAAAAGTTTACCGCGTTCCTTCGCGATGAATGCGAGATCACGACCAACGAGGCGGCGGATACGGTTGCCGACCAGCGGAAGAACGCGGTGTCCAGAGTGGGTTTCCATTCATTACGGCATAGCTTTGTGAGCCTGTGTGCCGCCGAAGGGGTTCCGCAGGTGGTATTGCAAGAATTAGTTGGGCATGGTTCCCCGGCCATGACGGCAATTTATTCCCATGCAAATTTA
>JAOZKS010000599.1 GCA_029935255.1 Pontiella sp. | reverse complement strand
TGGCACCCAAAAAATATTGGGATCTCTACGACCGTTCAACAATCAAACTTGCGCCATTCCAGCAGATGCCCGCAGGAGCTCCCGATTATGCCTTCCAGGATTTATGGGAGCTGCGATCCGGCTATTCGGGGATTGCCCCGGGACCGATGCCCAGAGAGCAGCAACTTGAAATGATCCACGGCTACCGGGCTTGTGTCAGTTATACCGATGCGCAGATCGGCAAGTTGCTCGCAAAGCTTGATGAGCTGGGGCTTTCAGACAATGCGGTCATCGTGCTTTGGGGGGATCACGGCTGGCATCTCGGTGATCACGGCATGTTTTGCAAACACACCAACTATGAGCAGGCGGTGAGATCCCCGTTGGTGATTAGCGTGGGGCGGGGAGCAGGGCGCGTGGAGCGTGGAACGAAAACCGAGTCGCCCTCCGAGTTTGTGGATATCTTCCCGACGCTCTGCGAGCTGGCTGGGCTTCCAATCCCCGAAAGCTGCGAGGGGGCATCGTTGGTTCCAATCCTTGGAAATCCCGAAGCCATGGTGCACGAAGCGGCACTGGAGCAGTTTCCTCGTGGTAACGACAAGATGGGATATACGCTGCGCGATAAGCGCTACCGTTATGTGAAGTGGGTTCAGATGGATTATTATGGCGGCGAACGAACCGGGCCGATGGTCGACAACGAGCTATATGATTATGAAAAAGATCCGCTCGAAACCGTCAATCTGGCCGGCAACCCAGAATACAAGGATGTGGTGGCCAACTTTGAGCGCATCTTCAAAAAACGTGGTATTGCACAGGAGAAATAAAGATGAAAATGATTTTAGGTTTAATTGCTGGCTGGGTTCTCGGGGTTTCCTCTCTCTCGGCGCAACCCAATATTTTGTTCCTTTCGATGGATGATTTGAAGCCGGAACTCGGATGCTATGGTTCGGAAATCATCAAGACACCAAACATTGATCAACTTGCGAATGACGGGATGCTCTTTACCCATCACTATGTCCAGCAGGCCGTGTGCAGTGCATCGCGCGCGAGCATGTTTAGCGGTCTGCGACCGGACACCACGAAGGTGTGGGATCTCAAGCACACCTGTAGAGAGGAATGCCCAACCGCCTTCACCATGCAGGAATATTTCAAAAAGGCCGGATATGAAACGGCTGGTGCGGGAAAAATCATGCACGGCTTCAAGAACGAAGACCCCCCATCGTGGTCGATCCCCTATGTTCATTCCGAACATTTACCTTATGACGAAGGCAAGGTGCCAGCTCTGTATACGCAATATCAGGGCAAGGAAATTCATGCGGCAGCCCAGGCCTTGGAAAAGAGCGGCCTAAAGAAGTATAAGGAAAAACAGCAGTTCATGGCCAAGCTCAA
>JAOZKS010000219.1 GCA_029935255.1 Pontiella sp. | reverse complement strand
GTAGAGCATCACGATATTTGCGTAGTAGGCTTTGGCCTCCTGCAAAATTACATCGAGCGGCTCCTCGTCGTCGAACCGGAAGGCCGAGGCGTGGTGCTGACCGAAGGCATCCATGGTAAAGAGCAGCTTCTCTTCCGGGACATAGGTGAACATGGATTCCGGCCAGTGCACCATCGGCGTATTGATGAATTTGAGGGTGCGCTTGCCGAGCGAAATCTCATCGCCGTCTTCGACCACGTGCCACTTCCACGCCGATGTATCGAAATGCTTTTCGAGGGTATCCTTGCACTTGGCATTGCAAACAAGTTCGGCCTGCGGACAGACCGCCATAATGCCGGGAAGCGCACCGGAGTGGTCGGGTTCGGCGTGGTTGCAGACGACATAGTTGATTTGGTCGAGATCGGTCAACGCACGGATGTGGTCAAGGTATTGCTCCGTATAGGGCGCCTTGACCCCATCGATCACCGCGCATTTTTCATCGCGAATCAGATAGGCATTATAGGTTGATCCGTTCTCCGTTTTATATCCATGGAAATCGCGCACGGTCCAGTCGATGTAACCGACCCAATCAATTCCGTCTTTCAGTGTAATATTCATTTTAATTTAGCTCCCCAGTTCGATTCTTCCGCCAGCTGCGCCAGCGTCGTTTGTTCAAAATAATCCCGCACCTGCCGGGCCAACCCCGGTAATAAGCTTCCTAAAACGCAGTCCTCGCGCGGACACGCGTCCCGGCCGAAAAGGCAAGGCTTGCATATCATCGCGCCTTCCATGACCTCATAGATATCAAGCAGGGTGATTTCCGTGGGCTTTTTGGCCAGCCCTACCCCTCCGGACGGCCCTCGGAACGAACGAAGCAAGCCACTTTTCGTGAGCCGCTGGTGCACCTTCGCGAGATGATGCTTCGAGGCTTCGAAAACCTCCGCAATCTCTGCGGTGGTCGATTGCTGCTCTGGATCGATGGCCAAATGCACCATGGAGTGCAGCGCCAGCGCCGTCGCATCTGAAATTTTTATGATATCCGCCATGCCTTCCTTATTCGGTATAGGCGTACCTGTTTACGGATTTACGCTTTGGACTTCAATCCAAACCTCAAGAAAAAGCCCGACCGATTGGTCGGGCTTCGAGATTCCAATCTCGAATTGGACTAGGCTTTCAGCGCCTCGGCGATGGAGTCGCAGACATAGTCGATGTTGCCGGAGGTGAGACCTGCGAGGTTGATGCGGCCGCCGTTGACGATGTAGATGCTTTTGTTTTCGCGCAACCAGGCCACCACTTCATTGGAGAGCCCGCTGAACGAAAACATGCCGCGCTGCTTTTTGATGAAGGAAAAGTCGCCCTCCACACCGCGTGCGGCGAGGCCGTCGACGAGCGCAGAGCGCATGGCAACGATCCGCTCGCGCATGGTGGCAAGCTCGCCAACCCATTGCTCGCGCAGCGCGGGATCGTCGAGCACGGTTTTTGCGGCGAGGCCTCCGTGGGCGGGCGGGTTGGAATAGTTCACGCGGATGGTGGCTTTGAGGTGGCTCATGGCCACGGTGGCTTCGGCGGCGCTGGGGCTGACGATGGTCAGCGCGCCGGTGCGCTCGTTGTAGAGTCCCAGATTCTTCGAGAACGAGCTGGCGACCAGAAAGTCGATTCCGGCGGCGGCAAATTTTTCAACGGTGCCGCGGTCTTCGTCGATGCTGGAGCCGAAGCCTTGGTAGGCAAAGTCGAGGAAGGGGGTCCAGCCTTTGGCTTTTGCGACGGCGACGACTTGATCCCACTGACCGGCTGAAAGGTCAACGCCGGTGGGGTTGTGGCAGCAGACGTGCAGAAGGACAACATCGCTCGCGGGCACGTTTTCGAGCGCGGCGAGCATGGCCTCGAAGTTGACGTCTTTGGTTTCGGAGTTGTAGTAGGGATAGTCTTCAATCTCAAACTTGGCCGCCCCGAAGATGCCTTTGTGGTTGGCCCAGGTGGGAGTGCTGACCCATAGCTTTGCATCGGGGTTGAACTTCTTGAGCAAATCCGCGCCGACGCGCAAGGCTCCCGTTCCGCCGGGGGAATGGATGGTCATGGCGCGGCCGGAGGCGATAACCTCGCTGTCCGCACCGAAGAGCAGTTTCTGTACGTTGGCGGCATAGGCGGGATCGCCGGAGATGGGCAGGTAGCCTTTGGTGGTTTGCGTTTCAACCAGTGTCTTTTCCGCAGTCTTGATGCATTTCAGAATGGGGGTTCCGCCCTGATCGTCTTTATATACACCCACACCGAGGTTTACTTTTTTCGGGTTGGTATCTTTTTTAAAGGCTTCGGTGAGTCCCAGAATGGCATCGGCCGGAGCCTCTTCGATTTCTTTCCACATGTTTTTTCTCCGTAATGCGTCAATTCGTTATTTAAAGTAGCGCTTGTACCACTTTTGAATGGTGTCGTCTGCCACTTTCACAATGTCTATTTCGCGCTGGGCGTTTTCCGGCGAATCGGAGGCGTGGGCGGCGTTGACCATGATGCTGGTTCCGAATTCCTTGCGGACGGAACCGGGTTCGGCCTTGCTGGGGTCTGTGGGGCCGAGGATGCTGCGGATTTTTTCAACGGCATTATCTCCGGCATAGACGAGGGCGAGGCAGCGTACCTTGCCTTCTGCCAGCGTTTCTTCGCCGCTCACGTCCGGCGCCCACTGGCCGGTCATGAAGTTCATGATGCTATAGAACTGATTATCGCCAAAGGCGGGGCCGAGGGTGTCGGCGAGCGCCTTTTCCACTTCGGGGGGCATCACGAAACCAAACTCATCGGCCAAAACCTTGCTGGCACGGGAAACGGCCAGACCGCCGAGCTTGTCGCGCAATATGGGTTGGACGGGGCCGTAGAATTCGAGGGCTTCGGCGAGGCTCATGCGGTGCAGTTTAATGCCGATCAACCGCAGGCCGGAGCGCGAAAAGAGATCCATAATGTTTCCGGGCCGCGCATTCGGAAAGGTAAAATTGTCGGGTTTGATAATGACTAGTGTTTTTTGCGTATCGTCCTCGTCCACCAAGCGGATGGCGTGGTCGAGAATGCCGCCGTCAGCTTCTGAAAATTCCGCCCACAAGCCGAGCACATCGTTGACCGCTTGAACGGAAGGGCCGACCAATACAGCCGGCTCGAAATAGGTTACCGAGCCATCCAGCGCCTTGATATAGTCGCCGTAGGTGCCGCGAAGGGTGTCCGCACTCTCGATGGAATCCTCGAACCCGCCCACGGCATCGCGCAACTTGCGCACCGCGTTTTCGCCTTCGAAAAGCAGGATCATAACGCGGTGGCAGGTGCCGTCTTCAGCGGGAGAAAGCTCGCGTTCGATATAGCCCGAAAGCAGCTCGCGGATTTCCGGCCAAACATCCTCGTTCGCCCGAATCAGTTCAGCATAGCGCTGTACCAGCTCTGCGCTGGGGCCAAACATCCGCGCAGCCACCAGATCCAATCCCGTCGTGCTCAACAACCGGCCCAGCACTCCGCCGGTTCGCGATTTCCTAAGTGTGTACGGTGTTACCAATACGTATCCGAGTTCCTTTGACATTTTCATCCCCCTGAAGTAAGCAAGCATGAATACCGACCGACGAGCGGCGGTACAACCTAGAAATGCGACTTTATGAATAATCAGCCCCCCCCCAGACCCCTCCCGGAAAAAGTAGTGCGCCGCCATGCCGCCATGCTCGATGAACTGCTCCCGCAAATTACCCAGCTGGTTATCGAAGCCGGCCGACCGGCCGATGTCCTGCTCAACCGCCACCTGCGGGATCACAAAGAACTTGGGTCGCGACCGCCGCTTCCTGTCGCAAGCCGTTTTTTCATACTTCCGTTGGTATGGCTGGACCGTCAATAAACTCAAACTCTCTGTCAAAGAGGCCTGCTTCATCGGTGCGGCACTGGACCTCAACGAATTCGACGACAGCTTTAAATATCTCGCAACCCGCTGCAAACTTCCCGGGCGCGTCCAACCCATGGGTGCGCTCCCGCTGAGTGAAAAAGCCGCAGTGCTCAATGAACTCTTCAAGGAAACCGAGGGCTTTCAACCTCTGGAACTCAACGAACTCGCCCTTGCCGGTTTCGAAAGCATGATCGATCCCGAACTCGTCCTCCCCTGTATTAAGCAGTTCCAAAAACGCCCGCCCACCTGGGTGCGGTTGCGCACCGACCCCGCTCCGTTCATTCAGGCACTGGCCGATCGCGATGTTTCCTGCTCCAGCCATGATCAAGTAACCACCGCCCTCTCGGTTGATTCGGGGATCAGCCTTGCCCATGTGCTGGCCGGACATACCGCGCAATACGTGGTGCAAGATATCTCCTCCCAATGCGTTGGCCTCGTGTGCACGCCCCAGAATGGCGAAGACTGGTGGGATGCCTGCGCCGGAGCCGGCGGAAAATCATTACACCTCATCGATCTCATGCAACCCGACGGGAAGGTGCTCGCCTCCGACATTCGTGGAGCCGCGCTCAAGGAACTCAAAAAACGCGCACGGAAATACGGCATTCGCAACATCCGTACCCAGCCCCACAATGTGATGCACGACGAACCCTTCACCAAAACCTTCGACGGCGTACTCATCGATGCCCCCTGCTCCGGGTGGGGCACCTGGCCGCGCAATCCCGATGCCCGCTGGCGCAGCACCAAGCGCGATGTGATTCAATACGCCAACCGCCAACTCAAGATTCTCAGCAACGCCACATGGTGTGTAAAACCCGGTGGAACGCTCGTCTACGCCGTCTGCACCTTTACCCGGCCCGAAACCGAAGAAGTTGTCATGAACTTCCTCGAAGCAAACCCCACCTTTAAGCTCGATCCCTTCGCCAACCCCCTAACCGGAGAGCAAACCGAGGGAAAACTGCAAATCTGGCCGTGGGACGGCCCCGGCGACGCCATGTTCATCGCCCGCTTCATTCG
>JAOZKS010000218.1 GCA_029935255.1 Pontiella sp. | reverse complement strand
CCCTAGTGGAAATCATGATCGTAGTTGCAATTATCGGTCTGCTCGCAGCAATCGGTATTCCTTCCTTCCAGAAGGCTCGTTCCAATTCCCGCGTCAAAGCATGCATGAACAACCTGCGCATGATTGAGTCTGGTCTAGAACAACACATGATGCTCAACAATGACACTACCGCTGATATGGATGACGCTATTGTATTCATCAAAGGTGGCTTGCCAAAATGCGCAGCAAGTGGAACGTATAGCATACTAGCAGCCAATACTGCCGGAGAACTTGCAGCATCTTGTACCGCACATGGCACAATTGCAGCTCAAAGCGCTGATGTAAATTAACGCCCACTTCATTCAACAGCAGTAGTAGTAGCCCCGTCTTTTTGGCGGGGTTTTTTTATTGAAAAACGAGCAAACGGTGTCAATCTCACGGCAAACGTAAACGCTCAAATACAATGAGAGAGAGCCCGTGGCACTCTTCTTGCTATCTTGATTTATTACTCATAAATCTATGGATTGGAATAATGGAAACCATACTCGAAGTCACGGAATTACAGTTGTCGTTTAAACACGGTAAAAATGAACACAAGGCTCTTGACGGGGTTTCGTTTAAGGTCGGCAAAGGAAAGACGGTTGGATTTATCGGCCCCAATGGTTCCGGAAAGACGACCACCCTGCATGTCTTGCTGGGCTTTATCGCGCCGGACTCCGGCACCGCCACCCTGCTGGGAGAGGATACGTCCTCGGCATCCTCCCGCTCGCGCATCGGATATCTCTCCGAACATCCCGAGTGTTATAAATACATGACAGGTCGGGAATATCTGGAGCTAACGGCTAAACTGTTCCGCATATCCAAGGCGGAACGAAAAGAGCGCATCGATAAACTGCTGGACGAAGTTGAACTGTCGAGCCATGCCCACAAGCGCATCGCCACCTACTCGCGCGGTATGTTGCAGCGTATTGGACTGGCACAGGCGCTAGTAAACGATCCAGAGCTTCTTATTCTTGATGAGCCAACCAATGGGCTCGACCCGCTGGGACGCCTGAAAATCCGAAAACTTATCGAACAACTGAAAAAACAGGGAAAAACCATTTTCTTCTCCTCGCATGAGCTTTCCGAAATCGAGACCGTTTGCGACGAAATCATCATGATTGCCAACGGACGCATCATACAGCAGGGCCCGGTGGCCGAGTTGATCGGTGATAAGCCTAATCTGGAGCACTATTTCCTGGAAGCCCTGCAAACCGAAAAAGAGAGAGCATAGCCATGGCCAATATAATCACCATTGCCCAGACAGTCTGGCTTGAAATGCTTCGGCGCAAGGATCTCTACATCATCCTGACCCTCCAGGCATTTTTCACCTTCCTGCTCACAACGGTCGATGCCTTCGGCTCGGACGTTCCATCATCCTATATTATGGATATTGGATTGATGCTGGCATTTCTGCTCTCCATAGCCATGTCGGTTGCCATGGGAGCACGCCAGATTCCCAACGAAATCCGCTCTGGAACCATTTTTTTCATTCTCACCAAACCCATCGACCGTTTTGAGTTCCTCTTAGGAAAGTGGCTGGGGCTATGGAGCGGAATGGTTGGTGCCAATGCACTCTTTTATCTAATCGTTACAGGTGTCACGCTCTCGAAAGGCTATGCCTTTGAGCCCTTAGTCCTTGTTCAGGTATTCTGCCTGCACTCCATGCTGCTCGGAATAGTCGTGGCCATGAGTCTGTTCTTCACCCTGTTTCTTACGCAGGGAGCGGGCGGGACTGCAACCGGTATCTTTGTGGTGTTGTGCTATCTCTTTGTTCCACGCATCCCCAATCTATTGGCCTACGAATCGGGCTGGCGTTCAACCGCATTATCCCTCATCTATTATCTTTCCCCGCACCTAGAACTATTCGATATGCGTGCCCGTGTTCTCCACGGCTGGGGCATGCTCGGAAGCGGCATACTCATCGGCACCATTGCCTACGGACTGCTCCTCACAGCAATCTTCCTTGGACTCGCAGGGATCATTTTCAGGAAAAAACATTTCACGCGGGGAGCCAACTTATGACCCGCCCAACCGCACAGGCTTCCTTCCTGATCCTTGCTATGCTCTGTGTGGCGGCAGTAGCCACTGGAGCAACCTTGCTGTCACGCAGTTCAACGGGTGAACCCGGCACATCGGCAGGCTCCATCTATATCCTTGGCCCGGCTCGCTCGCTACTTTCCGGAGGATTGTACGAAAGAGCCGATATGTATTTCCATAAAGGAGTACCGCATCACAAAGAAGAGGCATTCCACGGTTTCTTCCACAAATGGAAAGAAGCGATTGTTCCAGCGAAACATGCACATGCGGAAGGTGGTGAAATAGAGGAAATCATGCCATGGCTACGACTGGCAACCCAATGCGACCCTCACAATATCGAGGTTTTCCTCGTAGCGTCTTTTTGGCTCAGTGGTGAATGCCAGCGTGCCGATCTAGCGACCAAAGCCATTCAGGAGGCCATTGAAAATAATCCGTATCGATATGAGCTCCAACAGGAAATGGGACGCCTCTACCTCCATGCGGGAGACCTCGAAAAAGCCTCATCTGCGATGGAAAAAGCCTTGGCACTCCTCGCATCAACCCAACAGCAAGATCTGGAACAAACGGCTATCGACCATTCCTTCATTTTGATGGCGATGTCCTATCTGCACGAGGCCCTCGGGAATCAAGAAGGTGCCATTGAATCTATAAAACAGTCATTGGATCTACGGGCGACTCCACATGCTTCCGAGCGACTTCAAAGACTGGAATCGGGAGCACTTGATCCCGCCGCTGCCGAGGCGCGCCTTGAACAACTCTTCCACAAAACACACGAATGCGACCGGGACGACCACGACCACGACCACGACCACGACCACGACCACGACCACGATGATCATGTCCATGGCTCTGATTGCAAACACTAAAATCCGCCGACAACGCTCCCGACACATGAAAAACATCCGGATCCCAAGCGAGACTTCCGCCGACAGGCCTCAACATCCTGTTCCCCTGAGAGTCTATATCCTTCTCGCAATCGGAATCTGCCTGGTTCATTTGGCTTTGCGCCTTGTTTCCGGAGGAGGATCCGCATCCAACTCCGAACCGGACTCTGCGATATATGCCCAAACCGCCCGCTCGATTTCGACCGGAACCCCTTTCGGATTTCATCCCGGAAGTGCTCCAACAACCGGCTCGATACATCACCAAACCAAACCCGGAAATCATTATTGGCGGAGACCACATCTCCTATGCCTATTGGTTCTATCAATAATTCAAACCAACAGCTTGGACGGAAAATCCACCCAGCACCTTGTTGCACGATTGCAAGCACCAAAAGGAACTGGATGCGTTTAAAGCCCAACCATCAAACCCCACTGCTCCCCATGGTTCTTCTTTTCGGAATCCTGATTCTAATTGCATCCCCAAGCTTGAATGCACCATTCATCCTTGACGACCTTGACCAGTTGCAGCAAACCGCATCGCAGCACTCCGTGCTCGATGCGTTCAAACCCGATTGCTATGGCCTATACCGTCCAGTTAAAACCGTCGCGTTCTATGCTCTTGCCAAGCTGTTTCCCAACGACCCTCTTTACTGGCGCCTTTTTGGATTAACCATTTTCCTCGTGTCCACAGGTCTGATGTATACCCTGTCCCGCCGCCTTTTCAGCAGCACTTGGTTTGCTCTTGCATCAGCATCCATCTGGGCAACGGCTCCGACACAGGTTTCAACGATCGCATGGTGCAGCTCTCTCAATATACAACTCATGGCGATGACATCGCTCGCCGCAATATTGCTGTTCGACCAACTGCAATCCAAACCACGCTCCGTGTTGGAATCCACTCTTTTTGTTGCAGGTATCCTATTGGCATACGCGTTTTCCTTCTTCAGCTATGAATCCTCCATCGTCCTTCCTGGACTGTTGCTTGTCTGGAGCCTGTGCCGAAAACAAAAAATCCTTTCCCGCACCAGTGTTGCAACCATGCTCGCTTGCGGCATGACAGCCCTCGCCCTGCTTGGCATACGACAATTAATGAAGGGCAACCTCGGCATTGACAACAACTCCATCCACGGCTTTTCCCCACTTCAGCTAAGCGGAGCCTCAGGCAAGATCATATGGGACCACTTTTCCCTCTGGTTTTGGCCTTTCGAAAGACAAGCCATCACAGGAACCCTCGTAAACCATGAAACACTACTGCAGTCCGTGCAATTCGTTGTGTCGTGGATATGCCTTGCCATTTTCGCGCTGACTGGCTGGCTAACCCGCAGAAGCTGCCCCCTGCTGGGCTTGGGCCTGCTCTTCTTCTTTATCGCCTTTTTCCCCATGAGCAATCTTGTCCCCCTGTTTAATGGCCCGTATGCAGACTACTACCTCATCATACCCAGTGTCGGCCTAACACTGGCGCTGACAGGTTCACTTAAAGTACTCGTGCAGAAACTCGATGCCAATGCAGGCAGTCCAATCCGCTTGGTAGCATTGCTACTCCTCTTGACAATAGTCGGCACGAGGGTGTTTGCCACAGGAAGTGCCTGGTTCTGGTCAAGCGCATGGAAAGATGAACTGGTCTTGTTCACGAACACGTTGAACACCTTCCCGCAAGCCTACACCGCCAAGGCAAGCATCGCACGAAACCTCCACCTGAGGGGGGAGTGCGCAGTTGCCGAGTCATTGGCTAAAGATGCAGCACAGTCGGCGCCTTGGTTCATGCAAGCCCGACACGTACTTATCTCTATTCACCTAAAAACCGGAAAATTGGAGGAGGCGCTAGCCGAAACCAGAGATGTTCTCGAAACCCAGCCCACACAGGTTTTCCCTTGGAGCGCAATGGGGTTTTTGGCGGAGAACCATCTCCACGACCGTACCAGAGCCATCGAAGCATATCGCATGGCACAACGGCTTACG
>JAOZKS010000598.1 GCA_029935255.1 Pontiella sp. | reverse complement strand
TTTTTAATCCAGAAAAGTCCTGTTTTTTTAACGGATATTCTTTTTTCCTGCTTAGCTGATTGATATACCCTGTACATTCATTCATAGAATATGTTTTGATATGCAGAAATAACTGACAAAGGAGTGGGTCATGAAGCCGTTACCGGGAATTTTTCTTATTGGAATGCTCACCGCAGCAACAACCATGGCGGCCCCGGAAACGAAGTCCGAGCGCAAGCCCAACATTATCTTCATCCTCGCAGATGACTTAGGCTATGCTGAACTAGGTAGCTACGGCCAAACCAAGATCAAAACCCCTAATCTGGATCAGCTTCGCGCCGACGGCATCAAGTTCACCAACGCCTACTCCGGCCACGCGGTCTGCGCCCCGAGCCGCTGCACCTTCCTCACAGGGTTGCACACCGGCCACGCCTACATCCGCGGAAACCTCGGCACAGAAATTGCCGGGCAGCTCGATCTTCCCGCCGACACCGTCACCATCGCCAAGCTGCTCAAGCAGTCCGGCTATGCCACCGCCGTCTGCGGAAAATGGGGGTTGGGCGGGCCGGGCACCGACGGGGTTCCGTGGAAACAGGGGTTCGATGTCTTCTGCGGATATCTCGACCAATGGCGCGCCCACAACTACTACCCCACCTTCCTCTACAAAAACGGCGAAAAACTTCCGCTCAACAACCCCGACTTCAAGTCGCACCAGCGCATCAAAGAGCCGCTCGAAACCGAAGAGGAATATTTCAAGCGCTTCTCCGGACCGGACTACTGCACGAAACCGATGATTGAAACCGCGCTCGACTTCATCGATGCCAGCAAAGACCAACCCTTCTTCCTCTACTACGCCACCCCGATCCCGCATGTTTCGATCCAAGTGCCGCAGGAAGACTACGCCGAATATAAGGATACCTTCGACGACACCCCCTACCTCGGCGACAAAGGCTACCTCCCCCATCCCCAGCCGAGGGCGGGCTATGCCGCCATGGTTTCCCACATGGATCGCAACGTCGGAAAGATAATCGACCGCATCCACGCTCTCGGCCTCGACGACGACACGCTGATCATCTTCACCTCCGACAACGGCCCCACCTTTAACGGCGGAAGCGACTCGACCTTTTTCGAATCGACCCCGTTCCGGGAGCTGAAATGCTCCATCCGCGAAGGCGGAATCCGTGTTCCATTCATCGCGAAATGGCCCGGAAAAATCAAAGCCGGTTCCTCCACCGACCTACCCACCGCGCTATGGGACATGATGCCCACCTTCCTCGAAGCCTGCAACGAAGCGGACAAAACCCCCGAAGGCATCGATGGAATCAGCATTCTCCCCACCCTTACCGGCAAAGGCAAACAGGCGATCCACAACCACTTCTACTGGGAAACCG
>JAOZKS010000597.1 GCA_029935255.1 Pontiella sp. | reverse complement strand
ATAAGCTCAAAGTCCGTCCGTTCTTCATCGTCGGGCATAAAGGCTTCGATTTCCTCAAAACGGCTATCCAACCCAAGGAGCTCGTAGATTTCATCGAAGTACGGAAGATGATCCGTCGCGATATGCAATCCCCCTCCCGTTTTCAAAGATTGGAAGAGCGCATCCATAAAGGCCGGATTGAACAAACGGCAGTCGTGATGCCGCGCCTTGGGCCAAGGATCGGGGAAAAAGAAATAATAATTGGCCACATATTCCGCCGGCATCATTTGGCTGATCGCGTAGTAGCCCTCCATGCGAAACACGCGCACATTTTCGCGCCCTGCACGCTCGCACCGCCGTCCGCTACTATGGATGCGACCGAGCTGCCGCTCAATCCCCAAAAAATTAGTTTCGGGAAACCCACCCGATCTCGCCACCAAAAAGCGGCCCTTGCCAGATCCAATATCGATTTCGAGCGGATATTCCGGATATGGAAAAGCGGCCTTGAAATCAAATGGATCGAGCCAGTTATCCGGCATTATGCGTAATGTGGTCTTCTTTTTTTTACTCATGGGGTGCACACTGTTTGCGAAATTCAAAAACAGGGCAAGAAAATCCCATGGGAATATCCGACCGAGACTACATGCGCCAACCGGTTGAACCGCCGAAACCCGGAAAACCGCGCACGCACAGTAAAAAATCAGGGAACAAGCCTTCGCTTACAAAGCAGATACAATTTTGGTTTTGGAACCTGCGAAACCGAAAATAACCGGCTCTTTCAGGCCGAAGCAACCTCTACTTAAATCCCAGCACCACCCAGCGAATGCCCCATCCAAGTCCAACCGGAAGAACTCCAACCCCACAGAAAAGAAGCACATTTCCAGCAAAAGGATTCAGAAAAACCGCCGCCAGCGCAACCCATAGCAAAGAACACAACCACGCAAGACGCAGCACCCCCCGGTTTGAATCGTTTATTGCCGTCGGGTTTCCATGATCAGTCCGTGATACAGAACCCCGTCGAAGCAACCGCGGCAACATAAACAGCCCCACCAATACCACAATAATAATAACGATTTCCTTGATTCCTGAAAGCATGCGTATTCTCGATTTGTTGGCGAATGAATGTACACGCTAATATGGAAAAATTTCGAAAGCAATACATATCCCGACACGCAGGGATTCGGCTGAAAAAAGTTGATCGACAAGCCTTGACGGATACGAAGAGGATCGCTACTTTATGCGCTCTTATCTACCAAAGAGCGGGTGTAGTTCAATGGTAGAACCTTAGCCTTCCAAGCTAATGACGACAGTTCGAATCTGTTCACCCGCTCCACTTTCAAAGGGTTTATCCTCACCGATAAGCCCTTTTTTATTGCCCCAAACGATCATTGCCC
>JAOZKS010000217.1 GCA_029935255.1 Pontiella sp. | reverse complement strand
AGAGATTGCGGAAGTCCCGCAGCGCGGCAACTCCGCCCTGCGCGAAGCGCATGCTCCGGAATGGGATGCCATTGCCGAACGGGGCCTGATCAAAAAGGTGGCTGCACCCATCAAACAATCGTCCACCAAAAACGTGGCGGTCGACGTTCGAGTAACCGCCGCCGCAGGTGCGTGGCCCCTTCCGGTCGACCTAACCAAGCCGGCGCACCAGCCGCATCTGGAAAACTTCTTCAACGCCATCCGCTACGGCACGGCACTCAACTGCCCCGGCGAAAAAGGCTACGAAACCGCCGTCGCCGTCCTCGCCGTCAACCGCGCCGTTGCATCCGGCCAGCGTATTGAATTCAAACCTTCGGACTTCCACGTATGAAAACACGACTGCTGATACTTCCAATCCTTGGAACAGCGGTTTCTGTTTTCGCAACCCACTTCGATGGAAGCAGAACACTGCCGGTTCACCGTATCCCGCTAGCCGATGAGGAGGGGCAGAGGATTGTCTCGTCCGTCCCCGACTCCATGCCGTTCTCGGCTAAAATGACCTGCGGCGTATGCCACGACTATGAAACGATCCATGGCGGCACGCACTTTAGCGGCACCGGACAGGGCCGGGCCAGCGAACCGTGGGTCGTCGTTGACGAAAAAACCGGCACTCAGGTTCCCGCCGAACGGATGAACCTTTCCGCATGGGAATTCACCAAGCTCTTCGGCAGCCATCTGCCCGGAGGAGGGATCAGCGATCCCTCTGACAAATTCGCGGATCCCGATGCCCGCTGGGAAATTTCCGGCGGTCTCGAAATGAACTGCCTCGCCTGCCACAACAACTCCCACCGGCAGGACATGACCGAGTGGGCCAAGCAGATCGGTCGCGAAAACTTTCGCTGGGCGGCCACGGCGACATCCGGCATCGGCGAAGTCGGCGGCATGGCTTCGCGTCTGCCGGATTGGTGGAATATCTATACCGGAGCCAACCCCGACGACTCCGTTTTTGCCGTTCCCCCATCCGTTGACTACGACGCCCCTTTGTTCGATTCCAAACACCGCATGTGGTTCGACATCGGCAAACCGAAGGACTCCAGCTGCCTGCACTGCCACTCCGCCCATCCCGTAGGTGCTCAGCGCATGGATGTCCCCGGCGATGTGCATACCGCAGCGGGGCTGTCCTGTGTCGATTGCCATCGCAACGGCCTCGATCACCAGATTCTGCGCGGCACCACCGTGGCCATGAGTTGTGAATCCTGCCACACCGAAACCGGACAACTCGGGGCGCCCATTGCACATCACAAAGGACTCCCGCCCGTCCATTTTGAAAAAATGACCTGCACGGCCTGCCACTCAGGTGCAAGGCCAAACAACGAACCGCACCTCGTGCGCACCTCGCGCGCCAACAAGCTGGGCATCTATGGCCGCGCGCAGTGGTTCACCGAATCCCCCTTCATCGTAGAACCCGTTTTCGTGAAAAACGATGAAGGCAAGATCGAACCGCGCCGCATGATGTGGCCGGCGTTCTGGGCCTATAGCGATGGCATTCCGTTGGATGAAGATCTCGTGGCCGAAGCCGCCATCGGTGTTTTGGATACCGCTGAGCAGGTGGGCGGCATCCTCGCCAGGCTGGCCCTTGCCGAAACCGCGAAAGGCGAGCCGCTCTTTGCCGTCGATGGAAGGCTGTACCGCCGCAACGGCGACGGGGGGCTGGATCTGGCAGGAAGCATGCAGACGAAGGAATCCTTCCTCTGGGCCACCGCCAGTAATATTGTTTCCACCATCCCCGAGTTTGACGGGAATGCCGAAGAGATTGATTATGATGCCGAAGGCGAAATCGTAGCCATCATGGATGCATTCAAGCCGCTCGAAATCGTACTCGTCACCCAAGGCAAACAGTTTGCCAAGGATGCCGACGGCTATCTGGCCGGAACCAACAGCACACTAGCCTCCGGTTGGTACACGGCGAAGGGCCAACCGTTGGTTTCACCGTTCGTGCAGCGTGCCGTGATCGATACCGTTGGAACCGCCCTCTCGTTCAACGAAGAACAGGTTTCGTTCATGCTCAAAAAGCTCGGAAACACCGCCTGCTATATTTCAAATGGCCGAAAATTCTCACTCGCCGGTGACACACTGATCGACGAAGACCACGAAGCCGCGGCACCGGTTTCATGGCCGATCGGGCACGATGTGCGCGGCACCGCGCAATCACTCGGAGCCAAGGAGTGCCAGGAATGCCACTCAGCAGGGGCTCCGTTCCTCTTTGGCAGCGTGACGGCAACCGGGCCGCTTCTTACTGATCGGGCTCAAGTGGTTTCGATGCATGAGTTCCAAGACCTGGAAAGCGGCTTCAATAAACTGTTTGGCCTTACCTTCAAGGTGCGTAACTGCTTCAAAACCGCTCTGGGCGTTCTTGCGGCCCTGCTCGGGCTGATTGCGTTGGCCGTCGGCCTGCCCGCCCTCTACAAATGGGTGACGAAACTTGAAAATACTAAAATCCGAGGACTGACCCCTATGCTGACCCCTATGCTGATTACAAGCATGGCGGTGCTGGCCATTACGGGGTTTTTGTTTGGCTGGCCGATCAGCTATCCGCTGGGGGGCTTCCCCCTGCTGAGCCATGTCGGGTTCGGGGCGCTCTATGCCGTTACCCTCACCGTCTGGGCGCTATTCCGCGCAAAGTCCGGCGGCAACGTTTGGTTCTGGCTGATGCTCGGTTGCGGCATCGTTCTGATCCTCAGCATCCTTATTGCAATGTTCCCGATTCTTGGAACCCATGGCCAGCATGTGGCCATCGTCGTCCACAGAGCCGTAGCCATCCTCAGTATCATTTCCGCGCTGATGGCTTGCCTGACGGCAAAAAAGAAATGATTGAACACGAAATGAATGAGCAGTTCCATAGTTTCACGCACGAGGCGATGACGACAACGTTCGAGGTGATCGTTGACGGGCAGGAGCGCGAGTATGCGCGGCAGGCCTCGGCGGCAGTCTTCCGCGAGATCGAACGGATCAACAACCTGCTGAACAAATATGATGCCGGCAGCGACATCGGACAGGTGAATCTTTTGAAGGCCGGTGAAATGGTGCGCGTGAGCATCGAAACGCTGGAGTGCCTGGAAAAAGCCATTTGGGCGTACCATGTTTCCGGTGGCCTATTCGATCCAACCATCGGAACGGGGTTCCAGTTGCTGGTGGTCGACCGCGCCAACTTTTCCGTTGGCTGGAAAAGTAGAACGGGCATCCTGCCCGTTGCGGCACATGGGCTGGAAGCCCATGCCACAAAACCACAGCTCAATCTGGGCGGTATTGGAAAGGGTTTTGCAATCGATAAGGCGGCGGAAATCCTCGCCGACTGGGATGTCAACAAGGCCGTGATCAACGGGGGGACCAGCACCGCGTTAGCGCTGGGAAAGGAATGGGTCATGGGCGTTGGCGGACCATGGGGCGAGAAGGTTGGGCTGACCTCCGTTAAACTCAAGGATCAGGCGCTCAGCGGTTCCGGCACGGAAGTGAAAGGCGAGCACATCATTAACCCGAAAACCGGAACGTCCGCAAAACGCCATTTGGCGGCTTGGGCGGTCCATCCGTCGGCCGCCGTCTCGGATGCGCTTTCGACGGCGTTTATGATGATGGGAACAGAACAGATCAAGCAACTGTGCCAAGCGAATCCCGGCACGATTGCATTTGTGGTGCAACAGAACGAATCAGTAGAAAAGATCGGTGTCTGAAAAGTACACGCGACAACGTTTTATGTACAAGACGCAGAACACACGGTGGATATAGGTTATCCACTTTAAAATGGAGAAAACACAATGAAGACAAACTTGAATATTCTATCGGTGGCCGCACTGGCAACCGTTCTTGCTGGTTCCGTAGTTGCCGAGGAAATGGTTAAACTGGAAATCGAACTGCCCAAGCCGCTGTTCGCGGGCACACCGAAGACCATCAAATCCGCGAACCTGGAACGTAAGCCTTCGGTGGTTGAAGTCATGGTTCCGGCGGGCACGGAAAATATTGCGGAAGGAAAAGAAGTTGCCGGCAGTGATGACTTTCCCGTAATTGGTGAACTCGAATACATCACCGATGGCGACAAAGACGGTGCCGACGGTTCGTATGTTGAACTCGGCCCGATGGTACAGTGGGTGCAGATCGACCTCGGCGCAAAGAAAACCATCTATGCCGTTGCCCTCTGGCACTACCACGCACAGGCTCGCGCCTACCGCGATGTGGTCATTCAGGTCGCCGACGACGCCGACTTCATCGAAAATGTCCAAACCGTTTTCAATAACGACCACGACAACTCCGCTGGATTGGGCATCGGCAAAGACAAGGAATACATCGAAACCAACAAAGGGAAGCTCGTCGATACCAAAGGAGCAAAAGGGCAGTTCGTGCGCCTCTACTCCAACGGCAGCACCGGATCCGATATGAACCACTACATCGAAGTCGAAGTCTTCGGAAAGTAGGATCCGAACATCCAAACCTTGAGCAAACCCAAAATGCCAACCTGCGTTTTGGGTTTTGTTTTTTTAAGAGGTTTCCGATTTAGCCACCCATTCCATCGTCAAATTATTGCAAACAGAACAAGCTTTTATGTAGCTTGAGAGCCAATGAACCCACCCACTCCATCGACCATCGAAGCACTTGCAGAAACCCTGTTGCAACCCGGAGCTACTGCGACCCTACCTGAATATAGCGGTGCACTTCTTCTTCGCTTCCAGAACCCCAACCTCGGACACCTGCTTGGCGCCGAGCGTTCCGTTTTCTACCTGAACATTCTCTATGGCCTACTGTTGTTCCGGCGCAACCATGAGTTGGAACCGCTGCACGAGGATGTGTTCCAGTTCATCCAAGCCGCCCAGCAGGGAGGGGAGGAAGGCTACGACGCCAACACCTTCAACCACGACATCCGGCAACTCGAACGTTGGGAGCTGATTGGCAC
>JAOZKS010000596.1 GCA_029935255.1 Pontiella sp. | reverse complement strand
TGCCGAAGCGATCAAGCACTTCGAAGAGTCCGTGATCTATCTGGAGACCTTGGAGCCCAAGCCGGCTCTCTACCGGACGGCGATGCTCAGAATGGCGGAGGCCAAAGGAGAGCAGGATGTGCGCTACAAGGATTATATGTTTAATGCTGACCGCGCCTCGCGCCTTGGCGATTGGCGTGAGGCTGCCAGACAGTTGCGTATTTTGGCCGAGTTGATTCCGGATCGGAAAGACGAACGCTATGAAGCCATCAGCTCAAAACAGCTTGAAGTGGAGGATCACCTTAGATGAGACCGGTACATAAACAATCCTATTGGGCAAGAGTCTTGTTGCTTGTCTCCCTCCTATGTTTCGGAACCGGCGTACAGGCAGTGTTAAGCCAAGGCGGCATTACCGTTGTGTCCGCCCCCGAAGGTGCTCAGGTTTTCTTGAATGGAACCGTTCAGAAGGGAAAAACCCCCATGAATATTTCTGGTTTGAGCCAAGGGGAATACAGAGTGGAGTTGCGTAAAGAGGACTATGACCGCACCTATAAAGAGATTGCTTTGCTGGAAGGGCAGGAGGTCAACCTTGATATAGTAGAGTTGCGGCGAACAACGGGCTTGTTGCTGGTCGACTCCGATCCCGGCGGTGCGGAAGTGATTATCCAGAGCGAAGTCATAGGAACAACACCGGCTCTAGTCACCGACCTCCCCCTAGGGGACTATCAGGTTGAAATCCGTGCAACCGGTCTGCCGCCGCGTATAGTGAATGTGGAACTAGTTGATCGCAAACCCGTTCGTGCCTATGTTAGGCAGCCGCCCCGGGTCGCCGTTAACAGCTATCCTTCCGGGGCGGAAGTCCTCGTTGATGGCGAGCTCATGGGTCTTGCCCCGCTGGTTCTTTCGACGATTCCCGAAGGCACTCATGAGGTGGTGGTCAAGCTGGCCGAACACGACACTCAGGAAAAAACCATCCTGCTTGTGCCCGGATTAAATAACGCCATTGAATTCAACATGGACAAGAATAGCGGCATCCTAGTGCTCGATACCGAACCGGCTCTGGTTCAGGTTTACGTCGACGGAGTTCTGTTCGCAACGACCCAGCCCAAGGGGGGGGCTGATTCGATTTCGCAACCGTTGCGTCTGGCACTTAAGTTGGGAGTTGGCCATAATATCCAACTAATCCGCGATGGCTATACTTCGAAAACGGTGACAGTTCACGCGGAAATCGACAAAGCCGTTGTTCTCCACAAAGTCCTTCGCCGCATCTTTGTCTATGACACCCGCATCACCACCGACTCCGAAGTCATTCTGTGCCGCATCGAGTACAAACTGCCGAATGGCGATATCTACTACGAACGTTTTCCCGGAGCCTTCGACACGGCTAAGGCTGCGT
>JAOZKS010000216.1 GCA_029935255.1 Pontiella sp. | reverse complement strand
GTCTGGCGGCACATGCGGTTGGTCGGCAACATGCCCTTGACGGCCTGTATGATAATGCGTTCCGGATTTTTGGCGCGAATGTCCTTTGCCTTGGTTTCCGTACGACCACTCGAATAACCCGAGTAGTCCTGATAAATCTTATTTTCTTCTTTGTTTCCGGTCAGCTTGATCTTATCGGCATTGACCACAACAACAAAGGCACCGGTATCAACGTGTGGCGTATAGGTGGGCTTGTTACGTCCGCGCAACACGTCCGCAATGGCCACGGCCAAACGGCCCGTCGTCTTTCCTGCGGCATCAACCACATACCATTCACGCTGAATATCAGCCTCTTTAGGCACAAAAGTTTTCATTACAAATCGTCCTCTCAATGGATTCAGTAAAAGTACAAGGGCGGGAAGTTATAACACGCATGGGGGTGTGTCAACCCCTCCGAGAAAGAAGTTTCTTGTTTTTGCCCCCCCCCGGCCCGTGCTATAAGCAGGGTATGAAATTCGCACTCACCAAAGAACATACCGGACAGCGGTTGACCTGGCTCGGATGGCTCGTCCTTGCATCCCTTATCTTGGCTTCTTTTGTTGGTGTTTTGGCCAGCCTCTACCCCTTCCTCTCCCCCGAAAAAAACCCGCACGAAGGCCTGATGGTCGTCGAGGGTTGGATCCACGATTTTGCGCTCGATGAAGCCGTACTTCTTTATAAAGCCGGAAACTATTCGAAAATCATCTGCACCGGCGTGCCGATCGAAACCGGGAGCTATATCCAGCAATTTAAATCCTACCCCGAAATGACGGCAAACCGCCTGCGCAAACTCGGCATCCCCGAAGATGAAATACTGATCACGATTGCCGACGAAACCAAAAAGGATCGCACTTATCTCGCTGCGGTAGCCCTGCGGCAGAGCTTCATGACCTACAACATAGCGGAAACCAACATCCACCTCGTTACGGTGGGCGCCCATGGCCGTCGAAGCCGCATGCTGTTCCAGAAAGCGCTGGGACCGGACTATGCAATCGGCGTGACCTGCCTCGAAGCCAGTTCCTACGATTCCAAAAGCTGGTACACCTGCAGCGAGGGCGTTCGATCCGTAATCGGCGAAGTCATCGCCTACACCTACGCCAAACTTTTCTTCCATCCCTGACATGCCCAGCAACGAAACCAACCTCCCCCTCTGGCTCGCTTTTCTCGCCCTGAACGAACATGCCACACGCGACTGGCTGACCGGACTCCATAACCGCCGCTACTTCGAGGAAACCCTCGCCGAGCATATCGAAGCCGCCAACCGCTACGGTCGCGAGCTTAGCCTCGTCCTCTTCGATATTGACCACTTCAAGCAGATCAACGACACCCACGGACACGAAGCCGGGGATGATGTTTTATGCCAATTTGCACAGCTCCTGGAATCTACCGCCCGCAAAGCCGATATCGTCTGCCGTTATGGAGGGGACGAGTTTTCCGTCATTCTTCCAGAGACGGGAAAATCCAGTGCCGCCCAGTTTGTGGAGCGGGTTGTAGGCGGGATCGGCGATCCCGCCCCAGCTACAGCATTCTCCGTAGCCGCCGGCATCGCCACCCTCCCGTGCAAGAATATGGTTTCCACCGCCGATGCCGACTTGCTTACACGCAAGCGAAACCGCTAGAGGGAGGCTATGTTCTAGGCGGGTTCGGCGATCCCGCCCCCTCACGCTCTCGAAAGCCTTTGGGGTTTGATCTGAGTTAGAAATTCACGCACGAAGCATGCAGGGCATCGATCTTGGAGGAAATCCGGTCGACAAGTTCGCAATCGATCTTTTCGCTAATCCTGATCAAAGCCAGCGATGTTTCACCGGAAGGATCGTGCGGATTGCGCATGTCGTCGATATTGACTCCCGCCTCCGCCAAGGTATTTCCGATTAGACCAATCACACCCGGGCGATCCTTATAGATAAAGAGCGCAACGGCACCGACGGGCTCGAAGTAGAGCTTATCAAAGTCGTTGATGCGCGAAATCATCATATTGCCTTCTGTCACGGTACCGCGAACACTGATGCGCCGGAAGTTCGCCGCATCAACGGAGGTGGTGACATCGACGGTCATGGAGTTTTCAAACCCTTTGCTCAAATCGGTTTCACGGTTGAAGTATTCAACCCCCATTTCCTTGAGGTATGCCAAGGCCGCATCATAGCCTTGGGTGCGGTCAAATTCATCACTGAGTGCGGCCACAATCTGAACAAGCAACCAGTTGGAATACGGCTTGAGATTGCCATAGAAGCTGGTTTCGATCAGCTTCATCTTCTTATGCGTACCGGCCATGCTGCGGCAAAGGTGCGCGAGCATGAAGGCGAGTTCGCTATAGGCACGGTCGAGCCCTTCGGGAATGTCGCGATTGACCACAAAGGAAGCGATCCCTTTATCATCATAGTCGATGAGTTGAGTGGCAGAGCGACGAGCCGCATTAAAGTTTGCCTCGACGGTGCTGGCACCCAAATGCGGCAACATGATATCGGCAACATCGGTAATGGATTTCTCCCCGGCGGCATCCTTGGCATAGACATCGTTAAGATAGCGAAGTCCTTTATCGGCCTTGAGCTCGCGCAGATCATCTTCGTTGACAATACCGGCCCGGGCGCAGTTGATGAGCGTGGCCCCGTTTCTCATGCGACAGAGGAGTGACTTATTGATAATACCGCGGGTCTCTTCGTTTTCCGGCATGTGGAGCGAAACATAGTCGCACACAGAAAAAATCTCTTCGAGATCGGCTAGTTCCGCGCCTAAATCCTTAGCCCGTTCAGCGGAAAGGAAGGGATCGTACGCCAGCACGTTAACGTCGAAGCCACAGAGCCGCTTGGCCACCAGTTGCCCAATGGCACCGAACCCGACGATGCCGACCGCTTTTCCGGTAATTTCCCGGCCCATGAAGTTTTTCTTTTCCCATTTTCCGGCGCGGGTCGAAGCGTCCGAAGCAATCACGTGGCGAGCATCGGCAAGCATTAATGCCACCACTTCTTCAGCAACGGCATTCGCGTTGGCCCCCGGGGTGTTCATGACATCAATCCCTTTGGACCGCGCATATTTCGTATTGATCGTGTTGTAGCCGGCTCCCGCGCGAATCACCACTTTCAAGGAAGGCAAGGCATCGATAATTTCCGGAGTCACCTTTTCGGAGCGCACAAACAGGGCATGTGCATCGGAATGCTGCGAGACCAACTCACCGATTTCTGCATCATCATCCTGAACCACTTCATAGCCCCCATGGTTCTTCAGTGTTTCGCGGGCAACCGCATTCAGTTTGGTCGGAATCAGTACCTTTTTCATTTTTTCCTTCATGTGATTGGGTTAGAAAGTCGCACACATATTAGGCATGCTACCGATGGGAATCAAGCTTTGACAAATCCAATTTTTCTGGGAGAGTCCTCGTTCCTAAATCTGGAAGACACTATGAAGCGAAGCATCCACCTCTGTACGAGTTTAATTGCGGTATTCCTGCTCTCCGGCTGCATGGGCTATCAACTGGGCGGCACCCGACCCGCCGGGATCGAAACCGTCCATATGGCACCCGTAATCAATAAAACCGAAGAATCCGCCATTGAGCTGCAGGTCACCCGGGAGCTCCGGAATCGAATCCAGTTCGACGGGCGGCTCAAACTCAGGAACCGTGCAGAGGATGCCGATGCCATCCTTGAGGTCGTGCTCACGGACTACACCCTGTCCGCCATTGCCTTCCGCAGCGATCTTAAGACCACAGCGGAACAATATCGGCTCCGAATCACAGCGGTCTCCACCTTGCAGGACAGCCAAACCGGAGCGGTGCTTTCGGAATCCGAAACCTATGGCGAAACCACCTTCTTCTTTGAATCCGACCTCACCACTTCCAAACGCGATGCCCTGCCCCGCGCCGCACATGAGCTAGCTAAATTCATCGTTGATGACCTGATCGAGCGGTGGTAATGCGTAGCGCGTAGTACGAAACACATCGTACGCACAAAAAAGCCCGCTCAGTGGCGGGCTTTTCCAATCCATGGGCTGAAACAACCTTAGGATGCAATCTTGCGCAGATTGTTCGCCGCATTGCTCTTGCGGCGAATCGCGGTGTTCTTTTTGATGATTCCCTTCTTGGCGGCTTTATCCAAAACCGAACAATAGGTGCGGAATGCGGTTTCACTACCTTCAGCATCCTTGGCTTCCAAGGCATCCATCATGGTGCTACGTACATTCTTAAGACGCGTACGCACATGGAGGTTACGCTCGCGGCACACTTCGTTCTGACGCATTCTCTTTTTTGCGCTTTTTAGATTCGGCATAGTAAATCACTCCGTTTAATCAAATTAGATTTCAATAGTCTGGAAAAGAAGGGTCGGATAATAGCGAGGGCGGATGCTAAGTCAACAGGAAATGCGGGGAATATTGGATTTCTGAATTATCAAAATTTTAGGTCTGTAGTTCCGCCTACTAATAGGTAGTCCGCCATAGTGCCGCTCATCCGCAGACCGCCTAAAGGCGGAACTACATGCTTTTCTAGCGCACGATCCCCCAGTGCTCGCGGAAGGGCCAGTAGACAAAGAATGCCGGCCCCTGAAAATCTTCGCGCTGCGCCCCCCCGAAAAAGCGGCCATCCAGACTCATATTGGGCCGGGTATTATCGCCCATCATCAAATATTCATCGTCTCCAAGCTGGATAAAAGATTCCGCATCAACCAACTGAGATCCGGGAGTTGTGTTGTGTCCACCGCTGTAGATTGGATCCGTCGCAATTTTCTCAAACATAGGCGGATCAGCAACCACCTGACCGTCTGCAACCAGACGTCGGTTCTGAATCTGAATCTTTTCCCCCGGCAGCCCCACCATCCGCTTAATATAGAACGTGTCGGCACGCACTTGGGGATGATCGATATTCTTCGTGTCGAAAACGGAAATGTCCCCGCGCTCCGGGTGCATGAAGTTGTATTTC
>JAOZKS010000595.1 GCA_029935255.1 Pontiella sp. | reverse complement strand
CTCCCACTTTCCAATTACCGTCACCATGCTCTCATCTTTCCACTGGGCCTCGATGCCGCTGTCGGCATCCACCGCAGGGCAGTATTCAATACACCCGTTTTCTGCGAGCACCGCAGGCACGTTGGCTTTAAAGATTTCGATGAAGGCCGCGCGCTTCCCCGACTTCACTCCAATAGAGGCAATTACATGAATCATCGGGGCTCCTAGTTAGTTTTAAATTCACCCAGTTGTTCAACAAGGTGGAGGATGTTCTTCTTGGCTTCCATATATTCGGTGTCGCTGATCACGCCTTTTTCATGCGCTTCCTGAAGATCGATTAGCTCCTGCCCAACCGTAATATTTCGACTAACCGTGAGATTAACCCGGTTGAATGCCGCCCCGGCGCAACCCGACAAGAGGGTTGCTGTTAAGATAGCTACCGATAGATTGATTAATAATTTCATACTCTACTCCTTAGTTACGCATAATAATCGGTGATGGTTTCCCACGCATCTTCGGCGGTATCGCAGAAGGTGAGCAGATCAAGATCCTTCAGGCTGATGACCCCGCATTCGGCGAGGTAGTCCCAGTCGATCAGCCGTTTCCAATGCTCGGAACCAAAAAGAATTACGGGCATGGAGTCAACCTTGCCCGTTTGGATCAGGGTAAGCGCTTCAAAGAGTTCATCGAAGGTGCCGAAGCCGCCGGGAAAGACCACGAGTGCCTTGGCTCGCGAGAGAAAATGCATCTTTCGCATGTGGAAATAGCGGAACTCAAAGTTGAGTTCCGGGGTGACGTAGGGATTGGGCTCCTGCTCGTGTGGAAGGGTAATGTTTAGGGCGATGGATTTGCAGTCGACCTCATCTGCGCCGCGGTTCCCCGCCTCCATGATGCCTGGGCCACCACCGGTGATGACGACATATTCACTTTCGTGGTTGGTTTGGCAGGTGGTGCTCACGATGCGGGCAAGTTTGCGGGCTTCCTCGTAGAAGGGCACCAGTTCGGCCAGTTTCGGGTTTTTGCAGTCCTTGACCGTTTCAGGCGAAGGAATCCGCGCACTGCCAAAAAGTACGATCGTTGATTTAACCCCTTGTTCCTTCATCGTAATCTCTGGATGGAGATATTCAAGCTGGAGACGAATAGGACGGCAGGCATCGCTATTCAGAAAAGGAATGTTTTCATAGGCTTTAGGCGGGTTCTTCATCTTCATGCTCCAGTTCTTTAGATTAAAACTTCAAGCTTGGCGCTTCGCGTACGGCGGGATTGATATTGAAAAAGTCGCGCGGCTTAGAACTAAACATACCCGCAATTAGACGGCGGGGAAAGGCTTCGCATTTTTTTTTAAAGGGGTATGCACTTTACTCAACCGTCTACCACATCTTGTTTTTTACCACCAACA
>JAOZKS010000215.1 GCA_029935255.1 Pontiella sp. | reverse complement strand
CCCAACTGGTGGGAAACGCTGTACTTCGGCGGGCCGACGAATGCCATTGCCTCCTTGGACTCCGACCTCGATGGCCACAACAACATTCGGGAAATGATTACCGGCATGGACCCAACCGATTCAAATTCCGTTTTCAGGATCACCAACAGCGTACCCTTGGCAGATGACTTCCTGATCGAGTGGATTACAGCATCGGGGCGGGTCTACAACGTCAACTGGACGACCAACCTGATGGCCGACTTCCAACCCTTGGAAACCAACATCTACTATCCCCGCAACAGTTGCACCGATACCGTCCATGGTGCTGAAAGTGAATGCTTCTATCAGGTGGATGTCAGGCGGGAGGATGGGATTGATGTTGGTATGAATTTTCAGTTCTACAATACACAGGGTTATTCTGATGCTGATGCTAGCGGACTAACTTTTTACATTGAGGTTCCGTTCTCTTATACAGAACACGATCCTTCCTTGGTCTATCCTTCTGCATACTGGGGAGAATATCCATTATACCTTCCAAATTATCCCGCATCTATGGATGTCCTCGTCACCAATAACACCGAACAGATAATTGAGCTTACGGTGGTAACCTCAACGCACGTCTTGGAGCTTGATGGATCAAATGGGCAAGTGCTGGACGGTCCTCGTGGCGGAGGATTTTCGCTCAATGCAGGAGGGATCGTCTACGTCGACGCAACATTTATAATTCCCTACGAACCCAAAGGCTTAATGCGCCTCACCGCCGAACTCTACTGGCACGGCGTCCCCGTAATGACCAAAGAAGCCATCTTCTGTCCGCCCGATCTGGAGGATTTGGAATAGAAAGAAAGGGCCCTCACGATCCCTCGTTGAGTTCCTCCTCGGCATCCAGCTTATAGACAGTGTAGGGGTCGGTCCTGAATGGCACTAAGTTAAGCTGTTTTTGTGTAATTGAAGGGGCTGGCGTGAACGTACCTATGCAACGGGAACGCTTTCCTCCCGTTGGTCGGTGAAGCGTTGCTACACCGTGGTTTGGTAGATTTATGTAGGAACGCTTCACCCCGAAGGGGAAAGCGTTGATCTGTCGCATTTTGACTCTAAATCATCCTTAACTTAGTGCCATTCGGGTCGGTCCTATAAAAGAATATTTCTGGGCTGATTTTTCTTCCGGTTGATGGGCTGGAGGGTCGACGTCCTCGTCGACTTCCCACGAACGGAAAACCCTGTCTGCCGAGGGCATTGAGGACAATGCCGCTCCATCACTGACTGGAGGGTCGACGTCCTCGTCGACATCCCGCGCACGAACGGGCGAGGAATAAATACAGTAGAGGATACAGGTCAGGTGGCCGCTTAGCCAGTCAACGGAAAAGTTTCCACTCAATTCCAAGTGATGGTGGTGCCTTGAAACTTGACCGGAGCAATCTTCATAAAACCTAAGCCTGAAAAAAGGCGCTTCCGAGGGCGTGGACCGCCTTTTTGCGGTCGATATCCTTCACGGCGAACATCATGCTGATTTCAGAGGCGCCTTGGTTGATCATCTCGATATTCACGCCCGCATCGCCGAGCGCCTGCGTAGCCTTGGCGGCCATGCCGACCGCATAGTTCATTCCCTCGCCCACCACCATCAGCAAGGCAAGCCCATGCTCGACGTTAATGTTGTCAGGAGTCAATTCAGCGGCAATGCGCGCCACCACGCCCACCTCCTTGTCGGCCCTCAACTCGGCGGATTGGAGAATAACCGACATGTTGTCGATTCCGGACGGCGTGTGCTCATAGGAGATTCCCTCTTCCTCCAAAATCTGGAGCAAGCGGCGGCCAAAGCCGACCTCGCGGTTCATCATGTATTTATCAATGTAGATGGCGCAAAACCCATCGGCGCTGGAAATGCCGGCCACCTCGGTTTGTTCGTATTTCCGCTCCGGCACGATCATCGTGCCTGGTGCTTCGGGGCGATTGGTATTCTTGATGCAGATTGGGATTTCGGCATGGACTGCGGGAACGATCGCCTCGTCGTGGAAAACCCCGAATCCGGCATAGGCCAACTCGCGCATTTCACGATAGGTCATCAGATCAATGGCCGGGGCATTCGGAACGATGCGCGGGTCCATGGCATAGACGGAATCGACATCGGTAAAGTTTTCGTAGACCTCCGCCTTCACCGCCGCAGCGAGAATGGCGCCGGTAATGTCGGAACCGCCGCGCGGGAACGTGGCCACTTCGCCTGATCGGGTATGCCCAAAGAAGCCCGGAAAAATGACAATATCCGATTCACCCTTCAGCACAGAAAGCTTCTCGAATGATTCGGGCAGGACTTCGGCGTTGCCAAACTCATCGCTCAACAACATGCCGACCTCACCGGGATTCACATACTTTGCAGGATGACCTTTCTTACAAAAAGCTTCCGCAACGACCTTGGCATTGTTGTCCTCGCCCGAAGCCTTCATGGTATCCATGAACTGGAGATGGTTCTCTCCTCGGGTTTCAATCCGCCCGCGCAAGTCCGCCTCGATCGTCGAAACCACGGACTCCGGAAGATTCAAATCCTGCTGGATTTCAGCATAGCGAGAAACCACACCTTGCAGAGCAACTTCATGGTCTGCGCCTTCCAAGACGGTGTTGGCCAGTGCAATCAGCAAGTCGGTCACCTTAGTGTCCCCGCCATGCCGCTTGCCCGGAGCCGACACCACCACGATACGGCGATCCGCATCTGCCGTGACAATATCAATGACCTTCGTAATCTGCTCCGCATTCGAAACGGAGGAACCACCAAACTTTACAACCTTCATCTCAACACCTTTTTTGAACTACAAATACACAAGACTGGCTTTCGTGTATTTCGTGGTTGAATCATTTTATTCAAAGTCCTCGAGGCGCAGGCGGATGGCATCGCCAAGTTCAGCCATGGCCGCAACAAAGGCCGACTCCTTGGCGCGTTGCGTCAGGATTACCGAAAAAGATTCTTCCACCGAAGCAATGCCAATCCCATGCTTTTCAAGCACTTCAGCGGCGGCTTTAAGATTGGCCTGCGGGAAACGAAGATAACACCGCTTCTCGATATTCCCCTCTGGATAATAATCCAGCGTATCCCTTTGCAGCATCATGGTAACGCTCACCGGCGTTCCAACGTTGTGCAATTTATCGGCGGCCGCTTCCATGATGTCACCTATCACGGCACTGCCAGTGGGGAGGCGTCCGGCTCCGCGGCCATAATACATCGTGTCGTCAACAATATCGCCCTTCACAAATACGGCGTTGAACGAATCGCTGACCGACGAAATCATATGCGTTTTCGGAACCAAAGTCGGTTCAACGGAAAGCTCCACTTCACCCGCATTATCCTTGATGATGGCCAGCAACTTAATCCGATATCCCAACGCATCGGCATTCTCAATTTCCGACTCCGCCAGCCCGCGAATTCCCTTGGCCGGACAGGCCTCCATTGGAACCGGCGCACCATAGGCCATCGAAGCCAGCACCACGGCCTTATGCGCGGTATCGATTCCGTCAATATCAAGATCCGGCGGGGTTTCGGCATAGCCCAGCGCCTGGGCATCGGCAAGAATGCTATCGAAAGGCAACCCTTCGCGCTCCATGCGCGTAAGGATATAGTTGCAGGTTCCGTTCAAGATGCCGTAGATACTTTCGATCCGGTTTCCAACCAAGCCATCCCGCTGCGAACGCAGAACCGGAATGCCCCCCCCGACTGCGGCTTCGTAATAGATACCGGTGTGGTGTTCGCGGGCGGTTTTATAGATTTCTTCACCATGGTCCGCCAGCAACGCCTTATTGGCCGTAATCACCGGTTTGCCCAGCTTCAGCGCCTCCAACGTAAAGGTACGCGCAATCGTGGTTCCGCCCACGAGCTCGACAATCACATCGATCGACGGATCGTTAATGACAGACATCGCATCGGTAGTGAGCACCCCATCCGGAACAGCTATGCCGCGGTCGGTCGTGATATCGAGATCCGCGATTTTTTCAACGACCAGATGAATACCCGTTCGACCCGCCATCAGCGTTCCGTTTTTCTGTATTCCTTCCACCACGCCAGCACCAACGGTACCGAATCCAAGGATTCCGATTCTGATTTCCTTCATAACCTATTTCCTATTGCTTAAAATTGAAGCGCAACCATAGTTAAACGGCCTTTCGACTCAAGTCAAAACCCCGTCTTTGGGGGAGGGCCGAGGAATCCCATATGGTAAGAATGGCGCCCTGAGCAGGATTCGAACCTGCGACCTACGCATTAGAAGTGCGTTGCTCTATCCAGCTGAGCTATCAGGGCCTTTGATTTATAGCCTTTGTTTACAGGAGTTTTAGGAAACCGCCAATATTCATAAATCGCGACTTTCAATCCAAACCTGTAACCCGGTTCAAAATCCTTCTATTATTCACCTATGAAAACGAAACAATCCGAAGGTCAAAACCAGCAAGATCTAAAACGCGTTGCAGAGTGCCTATATCGCTCCAAAAATTCAAATATTTATTACGCGATACTTAAGCGAGGCGGGAAGCAAATCAAACGCTCCCTAAACCATGAGTTGCGAACCATCCCCTACTTGTTGCCAAGACCTATGGACATTTACGAGATGAACACCGTGCCGAAATAAGATTAAAACCAAAGAATAGGAAACACGCATGACATACATACAGGCAAATACAGGCAGAGCACCTATCAGGTGGTACAAGTTCAATCCAAAGGATATGAGTGAACGAGTGCCCTTTAAACTGGTCGAAAAGTTAGACCTCAACATAGTTCCCGGCTTCAGAACCAAGACAGAGGCTAAGAAAGCAGCTATCAGGCTGGGTTTGCAGACTTGGAGATATATAAGGTTCTGGGGAAATGGCTAGGCGAGTTAGGTTGGTATATTTATTGCGGTAGACAAGTCGGGATCGGAAGCGTATTAATATGTGTTTCAAGGAGTACATGAAATGACCACTAGAGAAATCAATAAACAGGTCAAAGCCA
>JAOZKS010000594.1 GCA_029935255.1 Pontiella sp. | reverse complement strand
TCCGGATCTCGGAGCTGCTCAATACCGATTTTCGCAGGGTGTCCAGCCGGTGTTCAACCCGGTCGACTTCATCGATCAGATTGGAGTGGCTGGATAATGTTCGACGACGCGCATCGTTCTTGACCCGCGCCACTTCGGTGTCGACATAGTTGCGGGAGGCGCAACCGGCCAGATAGATACAGGCCATGATGATCAGCAGCGGTTTCATTCAAGTTTCCAATTTTAAATTTTAAGTTTCAAAGGAAGGTGGCCACCCGCCGGGCTCTAACGTCCCTGCACGGGCGGCCTGTAGTTCAGGAGGAACCACAAAATTTATCCGACGGCCTCGTGGACGTGGCGTTGGGTGGCCTTGGCTTCGGGCGGGCGTTGCGGATGCGGGGCTTTCGGCGTGATGGTCACCTGCAGTCCGGTTCGAGGATCGCGGGCGGTGAGATTTCCGATGCCTTCGCCCAGGACAAATACAAAACCGGTATGCGGCTCGAAAAACTCGCCCTGGATATCGATTCCATCGGGTGTCTGGTGGATAACGAACTTCCGTCCGTCGTCGGTTTCCAGCGCAACCTCGACGCTTGCCCCGCCGAACAGCGTGCAGCCGAATATGAGCGAAAGGCTCGCGAACAGCACGGCCAGCAGTCCAACGAATGCGATTCGTTTCTTCATACTTACCTCCTTGGTTTTCCGCGCCGCTGCATGCGGCTCGGGGTGATCAACAAAAGGGGAGTTGAGCCATGCGCCAACGATTGCGATGCCGACGACGGCGGCCACGGTGACGTTGCCGAAGGCCCAGATCAGGGCGGCCATGGTGAGGATGGGGTGCGCGGCGAAGTTGGCTTGGATGAAGTCGATCATTTCCTCGCCACCTTCCCGCGCGGGGTGATGAACCATTTGTCGGCCCCGTCGAAATTGTCGACGGTGTAGTCGACCCACCCCTTGTCCTTGCAGTGGGTTAAATGTGCTCTGAGTTCGGCGGTGGATACCGCCATGGCATCGAGCTGCATATTCACGAAATTAAAGAGCGTCGTTTCGCCGAGTGGGTTCCCGTTGCAGTCGTTGAGAATATTGAGCAGGGTTTTGTTGACGATGGGCTGGATCATGATTTCTCCTGAAGTTTCATGTAGGTGGTGAGAGTTCCCTTGAGGCTTCCGATGTCCGCGCTCACCGAATTGGCCACCGCTTCGAGCCGTGTATAGATTCCGTGGACATCGGAGGATTGCTTCCGCTCCATAATTGTGTGTCGACTACGTAATTCCTTCACGGAATCATCCATTTGCCGGTGCAACGTGGTGCAGAGCGTTGCATCCTGCTTGCCGCTCAAGGCGTTTTTAATGGAATCGAGATCCTTTTTGATCTCGCTAAAATCCCAGTCCTCATCTTCTGCATATACATTACCAAAG
>JAOZKS010000214.1 GCA_029935255.1 Pontiella sp. | reverse complement strand
ATGCTGAGTCCAGCTGTGTCCCAAGAAGAGAATGGTGCTCGAGGTGGGAGTCGAACCCACACGGGCTAAAGCGCCCACAAGGCCCTCAACCTTGCGTGTCTACCAATTTCACCACCCGAGCGAGAGGTATAAAAAGAGGATTCGGAAGATACTCACACCCGATGGGCGGTGCAAGCGGTAAATTGAAAAATTTGGCCTTGCGCGAAGTCGCGTTTCTACACCTCGAATCAAACGAAAGGAACCGTGGTGATTGGGGTGAAAAAGATGCCTACGAAACTTCTGAATTGCTGGCCAGCCACTATTCCATGATTCCATTCGGTTGCGGGTCATGCCTATAGTTTTTATTCTGATCCTCTAAGCGAAGCGGCACATGATATTTGGACCGTAGTGGCAGTGCAGAAGACAGGCTTTGGGCGGAAAGTCTATAGCCTAAATGCCCAAAGCCTTTTTCTTACTCCGGAATAAACAGCTTCTGGCCCACGTAGATGCTGTCGGACTTAAGGTTGTTGGCCGATTTAATGGCTTTGACGGTGGTGCCGTAGGCTGTGGCGATGGCGGAAAGGGTATGGCCGGATTCAACCACATGCTCGCGACCGGAGGGTCGGCTGGACTTGGAGGGTCGTGCCGCCACGCTTTTCTTCAACAACCCTTCAACCCGGCGAATGAGTTCCTGCATTTCGCGGGCTTGCTTGGCTTCGAGTGCGCTCATTTTACTGTTAAGCTGCGAAATCTGGCTGTTGTAGGCTCGGACATCGTTGCGGAGTTGTTGAAGTTCCTGCATCAACCGCGCATTTTCCATCTCGACGGATTCAACCTGCCCTTTCACTCGATAGACCTGTTCCTCGGCATGGCGCTGGGCGGCCTGCTGACGCGCGGCGGTTTGTTGGCGTTGCTGCGGGGTTTGGAGGGTTTCGCAACCGGTGAGGGTGAAAAGCGCTGGCAAAACGAGTAGGGTCGCAAACTTCATTATGATCTCCTGATCAGGGTTTCCAAATGTACATAAAACGGGGGGATTGCATGGCGTTGAAGTCGGGAACTGCCGGAAGCTTCGAGGCCATCAGCATATCGAAAAAGCTAAGTTGCTCGGAGTAGCGAACGATATATAAATCCTCGACATCGAGTAGGTATTCCAACTTTTCGACTGCGTCCTGCCAATACCCCACTCCATCGATAAAGTTGAGTTCGAGCGCCTGGGCGGAGCTGAAAATCCGGCCATCAAGCAGGTCCCGGTTATCAAATCCCCGCGCGTTTTCGACGATGGAGGCAAAACGCTCCTGCATGCCATCGACGAGCTCCTGCAACATGGCCACGTGAGCGGGGTTCACTTCTTTGAAAGGATTGAGCATGTCCTTATTTTCGCCGGAGGCGATGGTGACGGAGCTAAGGCCGATCTTGTCGCCCAGCCCCTTCATGTTGAGAACCTGCATGATCACACCGACGGAGCCGACGATGGCGGTGGGCTCGGCCATGATGAAGTCGCCAGCCATGGCGGCGTAGTAGGCTCCGGAGGCGCCGAGGTCGCGGATGAACACCATGACCAGACGCTCTTCGTCCTCGGATTTAAAGCGTTCGAGGGCCGCATAGATTTCGTCGCTGGGTGTGACGGCGCCGCCGGGCGAGTCGACTTCCAGTAAAATGGCCTTCACATGTTCATCGAGGGTTGCGGCGCGGATTTGGCCAAGGATGCTTTCCACCATGTCGGGCTCATAACCAAATAGTCGTTCGCGCTGCCCGCGCATGATAATCCCTGACAAGTTGATGCGCACCACCTTGGTTTCGCCATAGCCGTACGACCAGATTTCTTCATACGTCGGAGCCTCATCCACCGGATAGTCGCCTCCACTGGAGGGTGATCCCGCAAAAAGTGCTGCCGTCAGCCCGACATTCGTTAAAAAGCTCCCCAAAAGCAGAAAGGCCATAATGCCGATCGCTACCCAGAATCCGACCTTCGATCCACTATTCGCCATAGAAATACTCCCTTGTTTTCCAACGTTCAGGCACCTTAGAGGTTCGCAGGCTTTATTTGAATAAATAAATTCCAATGGTTGGAAAGAATCGGCTACGGTGTTCCCGATCCGTAGAAAACAGGGAGATTGCTTTGGACTATCTTAAACGAGCGCATGAGGTTCTGGATATTGAGATCTCCGGGATCGAAAAAGTGAAAACCAATATGGGCGAAGGCTTTATCCAGGCCATCGATGCCATGCTGGCCACCGTAAAAAACGGGGGGAAGGTCGTGGTTGCCGGAGTGGGAAAGAACTGGCACATCGGCAATAAGATGGCTGCCACCTTCACCAGCACCGGAACCCCCGCTGTTGCCCTGCATCCGATTGAGGCAATGCACGGCGACTTTGGCATTGTCGGCGAACGCGATATTTTGCTGGCCATGAGTTATTCCGGTGCATCCGACGAATTGATTGCCCTGCTCCAACCCGTGAAACGCAAAGGCGTGAAGATTATTGCCCTGACGGGCGAAATGGAGAGCCCCCTTGCACAACACGCCGATATCCTTGTTTCGGTGAACGTGGATCAGGAGGCCTGCCCGTTCAACATGGCCCCCACCACCAGCACCACGGCCACCCTCGCACTGGGCGATGCCATGGCCATGGTGATGCTTGAATCGCGCGGCTTTAAGATCGAAGACTACGCCAAGCTCCACCCCGGCGGCGCCATTGGCCGCACCCTGCTTCTGCATGTCGAGGATGTGATGCGTACCGGAGCCCGCTGCGCCACCGTCAACACCGGCCAACCCATCCGCGAAGCCCTGCTTGCGATGACTGGCGCAAAGTCCGGTTGCGTGGCTATTGTTGAAGAGGATAACACGCTGGCCGGCATCATGACCGACGGCGACCTGCGGCGGCACCTCATCAAAACACCCGATCTGGTCGAGCAACCGGTTGAATCGATCATGACGGCCCATCCCATCACCCTATCCAAGGATATGCTCGCACTTGAAATCCTGAATATCTACGAAACACATAACATCGACGACTTGATCGTGGTCGACGAGAACAACCGCGTCATCGGTGCCGTCGACATCCAAGACCTTCCCAAACTGAAAATCCTTTAGCCATCCCGAGCGACAACGGCTTGAATTTCCTTACAGGATACCCCCCGAAAACCCCTACTTCCCGATTGACCCGTTTGGGGGCAATCGGTAGGGTTCGCGGGTTCTTTATATACATATTTTACAAGGAGTGAGGACTATACCATGACCATGATGATTTCGAAATTTCACAAACTGATCCAATCCAAGATTCTTTGGACGGCATTCGCCGTGCTCATCGCCGTGGCATTCGTTGGAATGGCCATCCCCAGTTGCGATGGACAAAAGGTTAAAAGGCAACAGCAACTGGCGGGTCGCCTCTTCGGCGAAGATGTATCCCGCAACGAGTTTGCCCAAGCCTACCAAAGCACGCGCCTGAGCTATCTCCTGCAATACGGGCCCTTCCGTATCGACGACCAAATCCACGAACTCATCAGCCAATCCGCATGGCAGCGCCTTGCCATGCTCAAAAAGGCCGCGCAGCTCGACATGATCGTCACTCCGGAACAAACGGTGACCATGATCCAGCGCCAGCCCATCTTCACGAACCGACAGACCGGTCAGTTTGATACCGCAACCTACAACGCGGCCCTCCAGCAGATTCAATCCTTGCTGGGAATGTCGGCCCGGGGCGTGGAAAACTATTATGCCGAGCAGGTCTTGATTGAGAAGCTCTCCAGCATCCCCGCGCAAGGCGCACTGGTCACCGAAGAAGAAATCAAGAAAGCGTTCCATCTCTACACCGACAAACGAACCGTCGAATACACCTCCATTCCCCGCAGCCTCGCCGAAACCCCGAAGGTGACCGAAGAGGACGCGAAGAACTATTTCGAGCGCAACAAGGAGCAGTTCCTGATGCCGGAAAAAGCCATCGTCGACTATGTCCAGTTTGCCGTGGCCGACCAACTTGAAAACGTGGTGGTTACCGACGCAATGGTTTCTGGCTTCTATGAAAACAACAAGCAGCGCTTCCTGAAACCCGCCACGACCAATGCCGTGGAAAATGCCGCGCCGGAGTTCAAGCCCCTAGAGGAAGTGAAGGACGACATCACCGAACAGATCAAAACGACCCTCGCCCGCCAAACGGCGGCCGACCTTGCTGATCAGTTGGTTTCGGACCTAGCCGATGAATCCAACACCTTCAAAAAAGCGGTTGAAGCCGCAGGATTGGAACTTGTGGACAACACCCCCGCCTTCACGCTAACCGACCCTGTAAAAGGCATTGGCCCGACCGCTCAGGCTCAGTTCCAACGGGCCGCATTCGCCCTTGAAATGGACGAAACACACTACTATAGCGACCCTGTGGTTGGCCGTGATTTTGTCTATGTCATCTCACTCACCAAAAAACTTCCTTCATTCCTTCCGTCTTTCGACATCGTACGCGACGAGGCCACCGAATCCGCCAGAATGGCAGCGGAAGAAATGGCCTATATTGAAAAAGCCGAGCAGGTACACAAAGAGATTCAGACCTCGATCAAAGAAGGAAGCACCTTTGCGAAGGCCATTGCCAAATATAAACTTGAGCCAAGCAACACCGAGCCGTTCGATGTCACGACCACACTGGAAGATGAATTCGGGCAACAGATCAAAGGAGCAGCCATTCTCTACGAGCAAGGCAAGCTGACCGATCTAATCTCCACCCCGAACGAATACCTCGTGGCCTATGTGGTCGAAGTCGAACCCGGCGACGAAACCACGACTCTACCCTCGATGCGTGAGGAACTTTCCGGCAACATCAGTTCTGAAAAAGCCCGCCGCCTCGTGGCCTCATGGCAAACCGCCTTGCTGGAAGAGGCTGAATTTGTCGACCTCCTGCCCCGCACCGACGACGAGTCGTAAACCTTTGGGAACCCACGATGCCGCTATCGTATCTCATCGCCCTGTTTATCGGTCTTCCGATAGTTGAATTGGCCCTGTTGTTCGAACTGCACGGTGTGG
>JAOZKS010000593.1 GCA_029935255.1 Pontiella sp. | reverse complement strand
GGGGAAGGCCTTCTTGTGGCGCTCCGTCACTTCCCGGGCGATACCGTCCAGTCCCATCCCTTCAATACGCGATGCCGTTCCTGTGAAGTAGCGATCCGCCACCTCGGAACTAATACCGATCGCCTCGAAGATCTGCGCGCCGCGATAGGAGTGCAGCGTGGAGATGCCCATTTTCGACATAATTTTGAGCAACCCTTTGTTGATCGCTTTGATGAAGTTCGCGCCCGCGATCTTCATGTTGATGTCTTTCATCATTTCCTGATCGATCATGTCCTTGAGCGTCTCGTAGACCATGTAGGGATTGATCGCGCCCGCACCGTAACCGAACAGCAGGCCGAAGTGGTGGGTTTCGCGCGGCTCGCCAGACTCAATGATCAGGCTGCAGCGGGTGCGTTGCAGTTTTTTAATGAGATGGTGGTGGACCGCTGCCGTGGCCAGCAGAGCCGGGATCGGGGCATTTTCACGGTCGGCGGTTCGGTCGGACAGCGTGATGATGGTGTAGCCCTCTTCAACCATTTCCGATGTAGCAGCGCAGAGTTCGTCCAATGCCTTTTCAAGACCGGCACCATCGTCGGCCACTTTATAGGTGATCGGCAGAACAACATTTTTGAGCCCCGGTTGATTCAGTTCCTTGATCACGGCCATTTCCTCGTTAGAGAGAACGGGGCGTTTCAACCGAAGTTGCTGACAATGCAGCGGGGTTTCCTTGAAGAGATCCTGCTCCGAACCAATATTGAGCTGCACCGAAGTGACCAGCTCTTCGCGAATGGCGTCGAGCGGCGGATTGGTGACCTGTGCGAAGAGTTGCTTGAAGTAGGTATAGAGTAGCTGCGGCTTTTCAGACAGTGCTGCGATCGGCGTATCGATACCCATCGAACCACTCACCTCCATACCGGTGGTCGCCATCGGTGCGAGGATATGGTTTTGGTCTTCGATCGAGTAACCAAACATGCGCTGGCGCTCGCTCACGGTTTTGGGATCAACGGGCTCGGCCGCCTTTTCAGGAAGGTCGTCGAGATCGATGAGGTTTTCCGCCAACCATTCCCCATAGGGTTGTTGCGCGGCAATCTCGTGCTTGATCTCCTCGTCGGAAATAATGCGGCCCGCTTCCATATCCACGAGGAACATGCGGCCCGGCTCCAGGCGGCCTTTCCGCTCAACGTTCGCGGGATCAATATCCACGATGCCGGTTTCCGAGCCCATGATGACATAGCCATCCTTGGTCACGACATAGCGCGAGGGCCGCAGGCCATTACGGTCGAGGATCGCACCAATGCAGCTCCCGTCGGTAAACGGGATCGAAGCCGGACCATCCCAGGGTTCAATCAAGGTGGAGTGGTATTCATAGAAGGCTTTCTTTTCCGCCGACATGGTTTTGTGCTTCTGCCAGGCCTCGGG
>JAOZKS010000592.1 GCA_029935255.1 Pontiella sp. | reverse complement strand
TGGGGTTGAAGCTGGTGGATGTATTGGGCAATCAGGGAGTTGTCGAAGGCATCAAGGAATGCTATGTCGATCGGGCCGTAGTTGCTGAAGAGTTCTTTGATTTGGATTTTGTTATATTCGAGCAACTTGGGATTGTTGGAGATGTCGGAATGCTTGCTTTTGCGCCGGATCTCATGGCCTTGCCGGTGCAGAAACAGAAAGTCTTCCGGTGAGAAATAGAAGCCTACCTTCATGTCGTACTTTCGGCACGCATCGACATATTGCTTTACGATATCTTTCTTGTACGGGGTGTTGGCGATCGAGAAATCGGTCGATTCCGTCGGCCACAGGCAGAACCCGCTGTGGTGCTTGGTGGTCAGTACCATATATTTGAAACCCGCCAACTTAGCCAGTTCAACCCATTCTTCGGGGTTGTAGCGTGTCGGGTTGAAATATTTCGGCAGCTCGTTGATGTAGCGGTTCAGGTAATCGTCTGAAGCACCGACCATGCTGTGGGAAATTACACTTCCGAGTTCGGAATCCAGGCTCCAGTGGACAAACATTCCCATTCCCCAATCCATGAATTCCTCGCACCGGGCGGTATCGTTCTTGAGTTCCGTTGGCTGGTCCGCGAGGGCATGGGATGCGGTTGACACTGCAAGGGTCAGGCATAGGGCTTTCGGTATGATTTTGTTGAGGACATTCATTTCAAGGCTTCCTTTTGGTTAAATGGAAGAGGTTGCTTCAGGGGGGTGTTTCCTGTTCTTGCGGGTACGTTCTTCCGCCAGGCATCTTCATAGAGCCCCATCTTGTCGAAGGGGATTGGCTCAAAGCCTGGGATCTCCTCGTATACAGACGAGGTGCTTTTCAGGTTGAAGTCTAGGTTCTCTGCATCAACAAATTCCGAAAGATCGCCGTTGATAACATAGCTGCGTTCGGCGGTTGTGATAACGGGCTCTTCGTGATTGTAGATCGCGAGAAGTCGCGGGTATTTTGTGCTGTAGGGCGGTTGGGTTATATCCACTCGCTCTCTCAGGCGTTCCTGTCCCAGCGGGGTTTCCATCCATGCATATACCGGCTTGGTGTTATCTTTTGCATCCTTCAGCGGTTTAACGCAGTCGGCAAAGATATTGTTTTTTATGTCGCAGGCGCCTCCGCCATTAAACTTGATGCAACCGGTGCTTCCAGCGCGGTAGAAGACATTGCCGATCATTTCCGCACCGGTGACGCTGTAGTCATCAAAGAAAACCCCCTGAACCCCATGGCCGCCGATGTGGAAGTTTTTAATGTCATGAAAGAAGTTATAATTGAACTGGTTCCCCGTTTCACTGGGATCACGTCCCATATAAATGGCTCCCATATCCGACATATCGGTCACGACGTGGTCAAATTCATTGTATGAAATCTGATGATCGTTGCCATG
>JAOZKS010000591.1 GCA_029935255.1 Pontiella sp. | reverse complement strand
AACGGCATTCAGTGCCGACTGGCCGCAGTTTTGCGGGCCGGATCGGAATAATGTTTCCACCGAAACCGGATTGGCCAATGCGTGGCCGGAAGGCGGGCCGAAGGTGCTGTGGGAAACGGAGGTTCATGCGGGCTATTCAGGCCCGGCCATTCAGGACGGCAAGGTGTATATGATCGACCGCGAGGGCGACAACAGCCTTCTTCGCTGCATGGATTTTTCTTCAGGAAAAGACCTTTGGAAGGTTTCTTTTCCCGATGCCGCGGAAATGAAAAGCAAAAAATTTGCCGGCACGCGCGGCACGCCAACCCTGACCGACGATGCGGCCTATCTTGTTACAGGCTACGGAACATTGGTCTGCATTGATCTGGAGACGCACAAGGTCAAGTGGCAGCACAGTCTGTTGAAGGACTACGACAACGAACTCCACCAATTCGGTATCGCGCAGTCACCTTCCATTTACGAGAACATGGTTCTTGTTGCGCCGAATTCAAAGGCAGTAGGCGTGGCTGCGTATGACCGGAAATCAGGCGAGCGCCTGTGGGTATCGCCCGGGCTCGGCTACCACGCCTACATTTCGCCCCGGGTTGTAAATATCTGCGGCCAGGACATGGTGGTGGCCATCGGCTCCTCCGAAAAGAAACCGACGAGCCGATCGCGTAAAAGAAAAGATGAACCGGAACCGGAACCCAAGAAGGAGCTCGCGCCCGCCCACGTGGTCGGGCTTTCGCCCAAGGATGGATCAATCCTCTGGGACTACACCGACTGGCGCTGCCGCATGGCCATTCCCCATCCAGTTGCACTGCCCGATAATCGCTTGTTCATTACCGGGGGCTACGATGCCGGTTCGGCCATGATCCAGATTGTAAAGAAGGGGAGTGGGTTCGAAGTGAAGGAACTCTATAAAACTGCCGAGATCAGTTCTAAAATACACCAACCTATCGAACTGAAAAACCATTTGATGATGGTGAGCAACACCAAGAGCGGAAAGGATGGCCTTGCGTGCTGCAATCTGGATGGTGAATTCAAATGGCGTACCAAGGATGTTGAAGGCGCTCCAAACTTTGACTTGGGATCGATCATTCTGGCCGACGGCAAGTTGATCATTCTTGATGGCAAAACCGGCATCCTTCATTTGGTAAAAGCTGATCCGTTGGAATTTGACCTGTTGGCGTCCTTCAAAATGGTCGAGAAAAACGACATGGCATGGGCTCCGCTCGCGCTCTCTGGTGGCAAGCTGCTCGTTCGCGATTGGAACACCCTCAAATGTGTTGATCTAAAGTAGACGGAGCATCCTGCTCCGTTAGGCAGTGTAGTGAAACAAAAAATAACCAGTGTACTTGTTGCTGTACCCATCCTCGTCCTATGCGGATGGGTCGCCGTCGTATTGCTCTCCCGCTGGTTCGCC
>JAOZKS010000213.1 GCA_029935255.1 Pontiella sp. | reverse complement strand
ACTCGTCGATGTCAACGTCCACCCCACCAAAAAGGAAGTCCGCTTCCGCCGCCCCAATCAGTTGCGCGATGCCATTGTTGCCGCCCTGCAACAGGCTCTTACCTTTCAGAAGACAGAAGTCGGAGACGATGATGGCGAAAAGGTTGTTCTTCCCGCGCCAGCACCGATCCGCCCCCGGTTTGAAACACAGAAAAAGATGGATGAGCTGCTCGTCCGGCCAGAGGTTGTAGAATCTCGAACACCGAAGAAAGAGTCCCCTAGAGCCCAAAGCCCAACGTCCAAAGCCTCCCCAGACTCCGCTCCGCGGAGCCCGTGGGGCTGGTGCCGGATCATCGGCCAAATGGGCGAAAATTATGTGGTGCTCGAAACGGAGGATGGCTTTGTGTTGATGGAGCCGCGTGCGGCACACGAGCGGGTGCTTTTTGAAAAATTCATGGCGGCCGTCCACAGACATGCGATCCAGAAACAGGGGTTGCTCGCGCCGGAAACCATCGACCTGCTCCCCTCGGACGCGCAAGTGGTCCGTGACCATATCGATGTGCTTCAGGAGCTCGGCTTCGGGGTTTCGGAGTTTGGGGGCGACACCTTCATTATCGATGCCCTGCCGGTCTATGTGCAGGATGGCCCGGCGGAGTCGCTGCTGACGGAAATCGCGAGGGAGCTCGAAAAGGCCGGAAAGAAACGCGGTGCGCGGGAGCTCGTTCAGGAGAAGATTGCGCAGGCCGCCTGCCAAACCGCGGTGCGCATTAAGGATCGGTTATCGGAAAAGGAAATCGAAACGCTGGTAGCCGACCTGGCCAAGACCGAAATGCCCTACACCTCACCGCGCGGCCGACCCACACTCATCTACACCAGTTTCACCGAGCTGGACCGGAAGTTTAGTCGCGATTGAGGCGTGAAATCTTTCAGAACCGAGAACAATATCACAAGGGAAAATCACGTTTCACTCGTTCCGTTTCTCAGGAAAATATCCCCGCGCGTTTTTTGTATTTGGGACGTTCCAAGCCCTTTTCCATACGCTCGGCATAGTGCGCCGAGGCTTTGTTGTAGCGCCCCTTCTCCGCCGCGTTGAAGGCCTCGAGGTTTGCTTCTTTAAGCCCTTCGTACACCTTGCTGGCCAGATTCAATGTGTTGTGCATGCAGCAAATGATATCCCGCGCACGGCGTTCGTACTCCTCGGCCTGAAGGGCCACCGATGCGTGGTTGACCTCGAGGAAGGAGAGGAAAAAACCATCCTCGGCTTCAACGCTGCGTTTTAGGTTCAGCATTGAAAGTATGGCCTTCACATTTCCGGCCAGCATGTTGATGAACTTGCAGAACTGCCCGTCCTTTTCATTCTTCGCCCCATCCCGGGTGGCAAACATTCCGTGGTCCCGGGCCGTGCGCAACAAGAAGAGCATCTCTTCGTAGTCGGGAAGGAGCAGTTCCTGCATCTGCATGGGTTTCGAGGCCTTGAGCAAGCGGGTCGCCCGCTCGTAATAGACATCCCGCAAGGCCAGATGCACAGGCCGGTTCTGCTCGAAATGGTCAATTGACTTCACGGTTGCAAGGGTATCAATACCGAAATAGGATTCGAGCTTTTAATGCTTTTGTTTACGCGATGGTGCCATCCGCATTCAGCGTACGGCCCGAGCCGGCCATCTGGTCGGCCAAAGAGCGCAGACGAGCGCAAAGCCCTCCGAGCACCAACGAAACAGGCCGCTCGTCACCGCCTGCACTCCCGTAATTTCAATGTTGAACAACGCTACTTGATTTTATGCATCATGAAAATCATGAATCCAGCGTCTAAAATGGAAAAAACTCGTCGTCCTGTATAAAACAGGATGATTAACCGATAAGGAGTGAGAGCATGGGAAACAAGTGTACACGCCGGAGTTCATTGAAAACTACAGCCCTTGCGGGAACGGTCGCCGGACTGGCCGGAATGGCGGCACATGCCGCAACGGGCAGAAAGGTCAAGGTGGCCCTCGTGGGATGCGGAGGCCGCGGAAAACGCGATCTGGAAAGTTTCCTGAATGCCTGCAAGATTCTGGGCTTGGAGGTCGAAGTGGCGGCCTTGGCCGATGCTTTCCAGGATGCGGTGGAGCCCGGGGCAAAAAATTTCCAGGTATCGGAAGATCGTTGCCATGCTGGGTTCGATGCCTACCGCAAGGTGGCGGAGTCGGACGCGGAGTTTGTTCTGCTTATCACCCCTCCGCTTTTCCGCCCGCTACACCTCGAGGCGATGCTCAAGGCGGGAAAAAACGTCTTTGTTGAAAAGCCGGTTGCGGTCGATGCTCCGGGTTGTCGCAAGGTGATTGAACTGGGTGAATTTGCAAAAAGCAAAGGCCTGGGAATTTCGGCCGGGATGCAGCGGCGCCATTCGGTGGGCTACCTCAAAAACAAGGCTTTGATTGAAGCAGGCGCCATTGGGGAAATCCTAGGCGGGGTCGTCAGCTGGAACGGCAACGTGCCGTGGATCTACGAGCGAAAGGATGGCTGGAGCGATGCCGACTACCTCGCACGAAACTGGCTCAACTGGGTCGAACTTTCCGGCGACCATATTTGTGAACAGCACGTTCATAACCTCGATGTCGCCAACTGGTTCGTGGGTCACACTCCGCTTTCCGCCGTCGGCTTTGGCGGGCGGGCGCGCCGCGAAACCGGCAACCAGTTCGATTTTTTCAGCGTCGATCTCGACTATGGAAACAACGTGCACATCCATAGCCAATGCCGGCAAATCTCCGGGTGCTTCAACCGGGTGGGCGAAGAGTTGCGCGGCAGCAAGGGCGTGGTCTATGGCGGCGGAAAACTCAAGGGCGACCCCTCGGCCACCGTTCCGGAACCCCTGTCCGACAGCAACAACGAAACGGTGCAGGAAATGATCGATCTGATCCGTGGCGTGCGCTCCGGAAATCCGCTCAACGAGGCTGGAATTGTCGCTGAAGCCACAGCGACAGCCGTAATGAGCCGCCTGGCCGCTTATACCGGGAAAATGATCCGATGGAGCGATTTGATGCAAAATGGAAACTCGGAATGGTTCAACTATACCTCCGGGATTTCCGCCGAAGACTTTGAAACCGGAACCGTTAAACTTCCGGCAGAAAACAAGGCCCCGGTTCCTGGCGATGGAAGCCCGATCCGCCACCGCAAATAAACGAGGGAATTATTATGAAACCCATTCTTGCCGTCATACTCGCCGGGTTCGTTTTCCCCGGCTTTGCAAGGGATGGTTGGAATTCCCTGTTCGATGGACAGACGTTTGCCGGATGGAGCTTTGATACGTTCGATAAGGCCGCGCCCGAGGACCTCTGGAACATTGAGGATGGTCGGTGCGGTCGCGCTATTTCGGAATGCTTTTCTTGGTGTAGATTCCCGCCGCACAAAGCGTGCGGCATTCCTGTAGCTCAGGAAGAACAATCCCTTCATGGGCGAGCTGCTCATACCCGTCGAGTGCCCGACGATAGTCCACCCGAATGTTAATCCCTTTGAATTCGGGTCCCCCTTCGCTTACAAAATAGTCGCGACCCAGATAGAATATGGAGGCCACTTCCTGCATCGCACCCGTGTGCCCCTTTTCGGCTGCGAGCCAATAGTACATGAAAACCTTGCCCGACCAATCCAACGCAGACAGGGACTTCCCATCAGGCCGAAAACGGATGTGCTTCTGCTTTTCAGCCCGCTCGAAAAGCTGCTCACCAGATTCGTATTCCATGGAATCCCCCGCCCGGCGGAGCACCGTGTATTCCAGCGCAACCGCCCTATTTCCAGTTCCTGCCGCCTTCGCATACCACTCCCGCGCCAACTTAAAATTAACCTCCGAGCCTTGGCCGCCCACATACATCCGGCCCAGCGGGGCATACGCAGCTTCGATCCCGGCCTCGGCCGCCGTCTTGAAATATCGATAGGCCATGGGCATATCCACAGGACCGCCTTGCCCGCGGCGGCATAGCAGCCCCAAACGTACGAGCGATTCACGGGAACCTTTTTCCACCGCTCGCGTATGCCAGAGGCGGGCACTAACCAGATCGTACATCCTGCCATCTTGGTCTTCGTGCATGCACGCCAGCGTTTCCATGGCCCAGACCGAATTCTGCTCTGCCGCGATGAAGATCCAGCGGTCCGATGCCGTGGCCGGAAAGGGCCGCCCCTTCTTGTAGCCTTCAATACGCTCCCGGCGCATTTCCACCAGATCCAATGCGGAAATTGCAGCGGACTGCGTTGCAATCTTTACGGCCAAATCGAATTCAACGTTCCGGGCATGAGCTGCAGCCAGCAGGTCAAATCCTCCCGCTTCCTTGGGATTCTTCCGCACGAGTACAGAAGCATATTTGACGGCCTTTTCGCCATCATGAAATTCAGGATCAGGGCCGGATGCATAGAGGGCTGCAAGCTCGGCACACGCCTCCAAGGAACCCTGTTCCACCGCCTTTTCGTAATATTCAATCGCCTTCGCGTAGTCCGGCAAAATTCTCTTTTTCGGGTCGGCGAAGCCATAGAGCTGCCCCAGCTCGTACAAGGACGAGAGATCCCCGGCATCAACAGCCCGCTCATACCATTGGATGGCGGTCTTCCGACCGGGTTTCACCCCAGAGCCCGTCCGATAGCAATGCCCCAGCACCACCATCGACTGCGTATCTCCCAACTTCGCGGCTTTCGCGAATAAATTGATCGAAGCTTCAGGATCCACCTTAAACACCGCCAACCCCCGTGCATAGAGTTCCGCGCCCGCCCCTTCTTCCGATGCCACTGAAGAACGAACACCTCCAACGAGCAACAGCAGTCCAAGATAACCCATAAACCACGTTTTATTCATCTTTCTCCAAAATCATCATCCGCATACTCAAGCAGGTTGCATTCCAAACTAACCGTTTAAACTAAAAACGCCGATGAAGCACCACAACGGACAACGGTTCATGAAAATAAACATAAGGGGTCACATAAGGGGTCACCCATTAGAGGTTCCGGTCACATAAGGGGTCACATAAGGGGTCAGACCTCTTTTTCAATCATTTTTGATTGACTGCCACCCTCTCTTCGAT
>JAOZKS010000590.1 GCA_029935255.1 Pontiella sp. | reverse complement strand
CGTTTTCCACAGCCCCTGCCAGTGCCGAACCGGTTCCCGTGATACTGGGAACCGTATTGATCCGAGCCCCATCCTCCCCGCCCGTCAGGGTAAACTCCTCCAAAGCCACCCAAACGGGAACCGGTACGGGGCCTGGCTCCACCGCAACATCGCCGAGCACCACCACCGCCGTCTGGTTGCTGGCCAAGGTGAGCGTGGCGGGATAATCGGATCCGTTGTAGGAAACCGTAATGTCGTAGTCGCCCTTGAAGGCCCGCGTCGAGGCCGCACCAGTAACATCCGTCGTTTCATTCGTATCCGTCATGTAGCGAATACGATGCACATAATACCAAACCAGCCCATTGCGGGTGGGATTTCCACTGTAGTCCACCAGAGCGTCAACATCATCGTTTATCGTGTTCCAGGCATTCAACCCCGTGACGAGCGGATGACTGTAATACTGCGTCATCATTTCATCGGTGATCTGCGCCCGCTCTTCGTCGGTATAGATATACTCTTTCCAGTCTCCCGGATCAGAGTTCACCACTTCGAATTCGGTTCCGACCATTTCCAGCCCATACGCGTTCCCCCACTCTTCCAGGCGGTCATAAAAAATTTGCGGATCATGGCGTTCCAGCTTAATCCGGCTTTGGAAACCGATTCGGTCCAAACCACCACCATCCGTAATAACCTGATCAATATTCGTCATATAGCTATCCCGCCGATTCGTATAATATCCGGGAGTGCGCGCCTCCGACATGCAGGAAATAATCTGGTAATCGTTGATCAACAATTTGCAGTCCGGGGAAACCACATTGCTCACCGCAATATTAAACCACTCCGCCATCTGGTCTTCGCCCAGAATATCCTGGAGAAGGTGGTTTCCAAGCGTTTCATTGATGACATCCCATTCGTAGACATCCCAACGACCGGCCCATTCATAGATCTCCGCATCAACTTCCGCCTTCAATGCCGCCTTGTCGGACGACCCCTGCGCACTTGAATTATAGGTGTCAAGAGCGCCTTGAACATTGTACGAGGCATAGGCGGACGTGCTGCTGGTCGAAAGATGCGTCCCACCGGGCCACATCAACAGGTGTCCGCGCATTGGAAGATCGTTTGCCTGCGCCCAGCTCAGCACGCCGGGCAGATATTGATGAATGTTCGTCAACCGGGGTTTGAAACCATTATTCAGCCCCACCGCGTTAAACATCGACAGCAACCGATTCTTATAATCACCCGTCGACATGTTCAGGTTCCCATACGTATCGTTGAAATCCTTCGCCGAAAAGGTGCCGCCAAATTTAAACGCGTTGCTACGCAGCTTCACGGCCACCTGCGCGCCCGGCACCGGTGTGCCGACGGCATCCACGACCTGCACATCGAGATCGGCTTTGCGGTTGAGATCAATCCGTGCATCCGCATCGAT
>JAOZKS010000589.1 GCA_029935255.1 Pontiella sp. | reverse complement strand
TCGGCTTCCCGCCGAAGACTTCCGCTTCAACCACCGCGGAACCGGTGACGAACAGTACCCGCCGCGCATGATGTTGACTCTGCTCATCTATTGTTACGCCACCGGTCGCTTCTCCTCGCGTGTGATCGAGGAGGCGACTTGGTCGGACGTCATCGTTCGCTACATCTGCGGGGGCGACCTGCATCCCGACCATGACACCATCTGCACGTTTCGCCGCACGAACCGCGAACTTTTCGAGAAGGCCTTTGTACAGGTGCTGTTGATGGCACAGGAGACCGCTGGCCTCAAGAAGGTCGGTACCTTGAGCATTGACGGAACCAAGATCAAAGCCAACGCCAGCAAGCACTCCGCCGTCAGCTATAAACACGCGGGCAATCAGATCGAGCTACTCCGCAAGGAGGTTGAACAGCTCACAGCCAAGGCCGAACAGATCGATAACGTTCCGCTCGACGACGGACTGAGTATCCCCGATGAGATCGTCCGGCGCGAAGACCGAATCAAGAGCTTGGAGCACGCCCGCGCCGTGATCGAGGCACGCTATGAAGAGGAACGCAAGCGCAAGCAGGCAGAGTACGAGGAGAAGAAGGCGGCTCGCGAACAAAAGCGAAAAAACAAGAAACCGCGCGGCAAGGAACCCAGGCCTCCGTCCGCGAAACCACCGGGCAACAAGCAATATAACTTTACCGACCCCGAAAGCCGGATCATGAAAGCTGGGAACGGCGACCATTTCGAGCAGGCCTACAACGCGCAAGCCGCCGTCGATACCGAAACCTATCTGGTCGTTGGGCAGCTCGTCACCGACGCGCCCAACGATAAACAACAACTCAACCCTGTACTCGCAAGCATTCCCCCAGAGGTTGCCAAGCCAGAGAACGTTCTGGCCGACACCGGCTACTACAGCGAAGGTGCCGTCAAGAAAGCCGAGGCCGACGACGGCCCGAGAGTCTACTGCGCCATGGCCAAAAGCGGACACCACATCAGCGTGGCCGATCTTGAAAAACACCCCATCGCCCTTCCGCCGCCGCCCGGCGCTCCCATGAAGGAACAGATGGCCCACCGCCTTAAGACACCCGAAGGCCAAGCGCTCTACAAACAGCGCAAGCAGACCGTCGAACCCGTTTTCGGGGTCATCAAGGAAGTCCTCGGCTTCCGCCGGTTCTCGATGAGGGGAAAGCAGAAGGCCGAAACCGAATGGTGCCTCGTCTGCCTGAGCTACAATCTAAAGAAAATATTCAAGCTCACAGGGAAGTGCGCCCCGAAAAGTCCTGTATCGGGGGTAAAACAGCGTGTCTACGCGATATCGGCGCAAATCCGAGCTTTTTTCGGGCCACAAACTGACTATCGGCAAATATTCTGGTCGGGCACTGGAAATTGGACATGGGCCGAGGTCTTAACTCCGACAGGCTGCTAG
>JAOZKS010000212.1 GCA_029935255.1 Pontiella sp. | reverse complement strand
AAAGACGCGATACGGAGTCAACTTAACTGGAATTATTTCACGAAAATCTAGAAAAGAGCGAAATTTCTCTATCTCCATAACTTGAGCGACCGAGGGATGCAAAGCGAGGCACTCCCCATCGAGAGGCAATGACCGCAAGGAGTAACTATCGGGCGTGATAAAACCATTGATTAAGTTAATTCCGTATAAATCAGGCTCATCATATATGATGAGCCTCAAAATTTCCGTCAACACTCACCTGCACAGCCATATTTTATCTGTTCGTGATGTCGGCGCGCTTTATCCACATGCTTAGAATTGAAATGTCGGATGGGTTAACTCCGGAGATGCGAGATGCTTGCCCTATATTCTCGGGTTGTATTTTGTTTAGTTTTTCCCGGGCTTCTGTTCGAAGGCTATTCATTAGGCTATAGTCGAAATTGGGAGGAATAAGTTGGGTTTCATATTTTTTAGCAGCTTCAATGCGTTCATTCTCTCGCTTTATATAGCCGGCGTATTTAACCTCAATTTCCACCTGTTTTATGACTTCAGGATCAAGCTGGCTCGATTCTTGTGGAAGATCTTCATACGAAGATTCCGGCCGGCGTAGAATTTGTCCCAATGAAGATCCTTCATGGAAGGTCTTTTCCAGTCTCGATATTTCAGCCTCGATTTTATTCCAGTGGGTTGAAATAGTCTCAACTTCATCGCGATTCACAATCCCGAGCATTTTTGTTTTTTCTAATAACCGAAAATAAACATTGTCCTGCCGTAATGTGAGGCGGTGCTCGGAACGTGAGGTGAACATTCTGTAGGGTTCATCGGTTCCTTTTGTGACCAAATCGTCGATTAAAACACCAATATAGCCCTCATCGCGGCTTAATGTCAGAGAATCGCGACCTAGAGTCTTTAGGGCGGCGTTTGCCCCGGCAATGAATCCTTGTCCGGCAGCCTCTTCATAGCCCGTGGTTCCATTAAGCTGCCCTGCAAAATAGAGGTTCTCCACGCGCTTTGTTTCCAGTGTATGGAAAAGTTGCGTTGGGTTTGAATAATCATACTCTATGGCGTACCCCGGGCGGAGTATTTTGGCATTTTCCAGGCCTCGGATAGAATGAATCATCTCCTCCTGCACATCCTCGGGTAGGCTATTCGAGGTTCCGTTTGGGTAGATCCGGATACTGTTTCGGCCCTCGGGTTCGATAAATACATGATGGGAGTCTCGCCCGGAAAACTTAACGATCTTGTCTTCAATGGAAGGGCAGTAGCGCACCCCGGTTCCCTCTATCATGCCGCCATACATTGCGCTCTTTTTAAGGTTGTCCGCTATGATTTGGTGTGTTTTTGAGTTGGTGTGTGTGAGATAGCAGGGGATTTGGTCGGTTCCGGGGGGCCATGGATGGAGGTCTTTGTGTTCTACGTGGAACATTCGGTTGGCCTCTTCGCATGTTAGGTCGTTTTGTTCCACGTGGAACATTCGGTTGGCCTCTTCGCATGTTAGGTCGTTTTGTTCCACGTGGAACATTCTCCATTCTTTACGCGCGGTTCTGGAAAAGAAGGGCGGGGGCTCGTCGCCTGGCTGAACTTCCATTTTTGAATAATCAAGAGAATCTATATGTAGCCGGGGAGGGGTTCCTGTTTTTAATCTTCCCAACTCAAATCCGAGCTTATCGAAGGAAGCGGAAAGTTCCTCTGCGGACTCTTCGCCCATGCGCCCTTCTTTAATACTCTTCGTTCCTATAAGTACGCGACCTCGTAGAAATGTTCCTGTACATATAACGATTGAATTGGCAGTTATCTCTCCGTTTTTTCGGCAGGTTACGCCGGAAACTCTTCCCTCAACGGTACGTATAGAGGTTACCATGTCATCCAATAGGTCTAGGTTTTCCTGCATGGATAGCACGGCTTGTATTCGAGCTGGAAACAAGTCTTTGTCGCACTGTAATCTATTGGATTGTACGGCCGGGCCCTTTCGGGTATTCAGCATCCTATATTGGATACCGGTATAGTCGGCATTTCTGCCGAGTTCGCCGCCCAATGCATCCAATTCGGATACAATGTGTGATTTAGCAATCCCTCCAACAGAAGGGTTGCATGGAAGCCGCCCGATAAGGGATTTATTTAGAGTGATTAGAAGCGTTCTGACACCCAGACGGGCTGAGGCCAGGGCGGCTTCATAGCCAGCGTGGCCTCCGCCGACCACAATGACACCATATAAAGAACTATTCATAGTTACCAAGCCTGAAATAATAAATATAAAACTGCCGAAAGGGGGATAGTTGCACCACTTAAGTTGGCGGTCAACAACGCGTTGCAAGTAATAAGTGCGTGCTAGAGAAGGTTCTGAGAGGGGAGGGTATCCTACTCTTCTGCGTCAGCGTTCATGATTTTGGCGGTGTCCATGGCACGTTTGCATTTTCGAATCTGCTCGTTATAGCTTTCGACGGATTCTTTCGTTATATCCGTACCGTAACGCGCTGCAAGACTCGCCATATGGGTGATGGCGCGGTAGGATTTTTCGTACTTTCCGGAGACGTAGTAGGCTTCGGATAGCGTACTCCAAACATGGTGGTCGTTTGGGGCCAGCGTAAGAGCTTCCTGTGCACATTTTACGGCCTTTTCTCCATTGCGCATTTCAGGATCTTCGGCGGTGGCATATAGCCAAGCCAAGTTGTTCCAGAGTTTGAAATCTTCCGGGAATTCACCGGTAAGCTTTTTGAGCAGGACTTCGGCTTTTCTGTACTGTTTTGCGCTTATATATAGGTGGGCAATAATATATCTTGATTGCAAATGTGCCGGGTCGATCTGGAGAATGCGTTCATAGACATTAATTGCGGCCTCTGTGTCTTTCTCGACTAAATAAGCCTGAGCCACTTCGGTAAGGAATTCTATGCGCTCATTATTTGTCCGGTCTCCGGAAATCTTCAGGCTGGAGGCGAGAGGAGCATTCGTGACTGGCCCATCCTGCGCGAAGGTTGTGGATAGGGGAAGTGCACAGCAAATAAGGTATGTATATATATTTTTCATGTGGTTGGAATTCCTATCTAATTTCCTATATCGACATGAACTGCCGCAGGTTCTGTTTTTACAACGTGTAAACCAGAGGGCAGATCTACGACAACGGGAAGATCATAACCCGTGTTTTCTGTTAAATCGGTGCAACTTACATAAGCAAAGACATCGGCCTTTCGCATTTGTTCAATCCGTTGCATTTGTCCTTTGATGGTGATGGTAACGGTTTGTGGGTGCACCAAGATATTGCGATTTTCTCCGGGCACACATAATACGCGAACCGGAATTTCATCAAAATTCTGCGTACTACTACGTTGGGCGAGCGAAAAATTTACGGAAACCCAATCCGGTTCCACACGCATACGGCCTTCTTGGGGGAGGGCAATGGGAATACTTTCCTTGAAGGAGGTTTGCCGATCCTTTAATTCAATCGGTTCCGTATGGATGTTATCCATCGCGTCGAGAACCTTTCGAGCTCCCGAAACGCGAACGGAGGCTGGCGAGCAGACAATACGGTCGACTTCAAGTCCTTCGGGAAGCGATCCGGCAAGCGCGGCCTTAACGGGAAGCATCCGTTCGCTTTCCTGATCAAGTTTAACCATGATTTCGGAAGGGCTAAAACGGACTACTTTTGCGCTTGTTGGATTTCGTAGGTACTTGGCTGAAAGCTTGATATGGATTTCATTCCCTTGTGTCGGCTCTGCAATGGGGATCACGACCCGAAGCTGGTCGTTGTTGAGATAACGGATATCTTCGCGCGATCCACGGAAAACAATATTTGCCCGATGGACGGATTTTTCCCAAACGGCCCAGCCTTCCGGGAGATCCACATCGACCGATATATCCGAAACCGAGACTTCGAATCCAATATTTTTCCGAATGCCTTGCCAAGAGAGAACGGCGAGTGCCAGACAAAGCAAAAGGAGCCACTTCTCCCGCCGCACATTTTTCCAATAGATGGAAAATCTATCCTTCATCTTGATCCCCGGTAAATTGCATCAACACGGTATCCGACAAGTGAGCTTCCCCGGTTTCGATTTTTTCACGGAAATGGGTCAGGCCGGTTCGCTCTCGCCGAAGCATCGAGGATAGGACGCGCCGGAGCCGCTCCTCCTCAAGACCGCGCCGAAGCCGCCCGTTATAGGCGACCGAGATCGCACCGGTTTCCTCGGAAATAACGACCACGATTGCATCGGTTTCCTCGGTAATGCCGATGGCCGCCCGATGCCGTGTTCCAAGGGTTTTGCTCAACTCTATTTTCTGTGAAAGGGGGAACAGACATCCCGCCGCACAAATTCGCTCGCCGGAAATAATCACCCCGCCATCGTGCAGAGGGGTGTGGGGGAAAAAGATTGTAGCCAGCAGCTCGGAGCTTACCGAACTATTTATTTTTGTCCCCGTATCCTGTAGTGCACGCGTTCCGATTTCGCGCTCAATGGCGATCAACGCGCCGATTTTTCGTTTCGATAGAATTTGAACGGCTTGCACGATCGGTTCCACCAGATTTTTTTGCGATGAAATTCCGTTCGATCGCCACATGGACTGCCGGCCCAGTTTTGCCAGTACCCGCCGGATTTCCGGCTGGAAGATCACGACAAACGCGATCGAAACATATAGCATTAGCTTGGATAGCAACCAGTTAAGGGTGTCGAGATGGCTTAGGGTTGTGACGGTAAAGAGGGCACCATAGACAATAATCAGGCCGGTTAACACCGCCGCACCCCGAGTGCCTTTGAACAGGTGGAAGATGTAATAGAACATCGCGGCCAGCACAAATATTTCTATCCATCCTAGCGCGTCGGGTAATTCAAAAGCATCACTTAATTGCATCAACAGTCACCGCCGAGGAGTGTATCCACAAGCGTGCAAACATCGCAAGTATCGATTACATCGTGCACCCTCAAAATATGTGCGCCGTGGAGCGCCGCCCATGCCACCGCCCCCAGGCTACCCGCTCGCCGTTCCTCTGGATCTTTTCGGTTGGTTATTTGGCCTAGAAAATGTTTCCGCGATGCTCCCACTAAAATAGGGTATCCGCATTCGGCCAAGCGGGA
>JAOZKS010000211.1 GCA_029935255.1 Pontiella sp. | reverse complement strand
AAAGATCGTTTCCCTTCGAGAAATGATTAAAAAAGAGGTCTGACCCCTCCTTTGACCCCTCCTTCTTTGACCCCAATGGTGCTTGCTTAATCCAACACCACTTCCTGCTCGTATTCAGGAACAACGCATTCCCATCCGGTTTTTTCGGAGAGGAATTTCTGGAAGGCTGTGGCGGCTTTTTCCTCGCCGTGGGTGATGAATACCTTGCGCGGCGGGGTTTTTATCGATGAAACCCACCGAACCAGCTCTTCCTTGTCGGCATGCGCCGAGAATCCGGAAATCTTTTCAACCCGCGCCTTGAGGTCGTATTCTTCGCCGAAGATGCGGATGGTTTCGGGCTTTTCGAGAATGTGGCGGCCGAGCGTGCCGAAGGCTTGATAGCCCACGAAGAGAATCGTGCTTTCAGGACGATCCAGATTGACCTTGAGGTGGTGCTTCACGCGCCCGCCGGTACACATGCCCGAGCCGGCAATAATGATGGCCGTTCCCGGCGTTTTGGCAATCGCTTTCGATTGGTCCACCGAGCGCGACATCGTTAGCCCCGGAAGGTCGCAGGGGTGCCGTCCCTCGTTCAGCAGCACCATGGTTTCGTTGTCGAACAACTCCGGATGCTTCTTGAACACCTCGGTAACCTTGATGGCCATGGGGCTGTCGACAAAAACCGGCAGTTTGGGAATCCGTTTTTCATTGAGCAGGTTGTTCAGGTGGTAGAGCAGCTCCTGCGTACGCTCCAGGGAAAAGCTCGGAATAATCACATTCCCACCCGCCTCATGCGTGTCGTTGATGATCCGTTCCAGCTCGCCGGGAATACTCGCCACCTCGCCGTGCGTGCGGTCGCCATAGGTTGATTCGATCAACACATAATCGGCCTGCTCGAACTGGGAGGGGTCGCGCATGATGGGAAGATTCCAGCGGCCGACATCGCCGGAAAAGAGAATCGTACGGGTTTCGCCGCCCTGCTCCACCGCCAGCCGAATCATTGAAGATCCAAACACATGCCCGGCATCGCGAAACTCGGCGGTGATGCCGTTGCCGACTTCGATTTTGGTGTCGTACGTCGCCTTGACGAACAGGGTATTGGCCTTCTCGGCATCTTCCGTGGTATAGAGCGGTTCATACGGGAACGGACTCTTTTTACCGGAACGTTCGTGGCGCTTCATCTTATGCTTGATGTCCTCTTCCTGAATATGCGCCGAGTCGAGCATGATAATGTTGGCGATGTCGGCGGTGGCGGAGGTGGCAAAAATCTTCCCTTTGAACCCTTCCTTCACGAGCTTGGGCAAGCGGCCGCAGTGGTCGAGGTGTGCATGGGTCAAGAGGACGGCATCGATGGTGGCGGGAGGAACGGGGAAGTCGGCGAAGTTGCGTGGTTTGAGGTCGCGTTCCTGATAGAGCCCACAGTCGACGAGCAACCGAACCCCGTTGGCCTCGACATAATAACAAGAGCCCGTAACGTTTTTTGCCGCGCCGAAAAAATTAAGTTTTATATCCATTGGTTGCTCCTGTATTTCGTGTATTGGTTCACTCTAAATCCTTCCGATCCACCGCCTCGGTGCGGCAAATCGACGTATAGTCAGTATACCCGGCGATCAATGGATCGACAGCGAAATCGCCGTCTTTCAATCGTTGGACATTCATAAACAGTGTTTCCAGAAATCCATCGATCAATTCAGGTTCATCCAGCGGGATCAAACTCTTGGCCAGAGCCCGTCCAATCTTCTTAACCTCGCGGTCATACAGCAGATATCCGGCCTCGGTCATGGCATTGGTTTGTTTCGAATTGCTTTCGCCGAAGAACCGCAATTGCGCGGCGAAGGCATAGACCGGGAGCTGGCAATCGAGGTTGCGGTGGATTTCGTCGATATACTCCTGCGGCTTACTGCGCGCCCGACTCGAACCCTTGTAGTCGAGCACCCGTATTTTCTGCAACCCGCCCGTCTCCGCAAAAACCAAATCCACGCGATCGATGATGCCCTTCAGCTTCACAACCCCCAGATCCACGGCGGACTCCCCGCCGAATTTGAGTTCGAACAACGCGGGGAATCGATTTTCGGCGGCGCAGGTTTCCGCATCGTAGCGGATAAAATTAAGCACCATCTCCAGTATCTTTTCCCGCTCCGCCGCCCACACTCCGGGATGACCAAGCGGGGTTTGGTCCATGCGCCGCTCCGCAGTCTTTTTGGCAAAGGCTTCGTACTCATCGCTCAACTCCGGCAAAAAGGTGGCCAACGGAATGGCATCCACGCCCCCTTCGTTACGCCTCTTCCAGCCGCTGGAAGTTTGGATGGCCCAATAGCGCGGCGTATCCACATTCGATTCGCCGTTGGCAATGGCCGTATAGATTTCCTGCAAAATGGAGTGGATCAACCCGCCGCGCTCCATCGGATCGGGCGTGTCGTCCGCCAAGCGCGGATCGCGCAAACCCATAATTCGGTCCAACAGGAAGATATAGCGACACTGCGCCAAGGCCTCCAACGCCGTCGGGCTGAGCTCGTTCTGCTGTTCGAACCAATCCGGAAATTTACCTTTCAGCGCCGAGATATGGCCGCAATAGCTTGACGGCGTCCGCTCCCCGAGCGGTGTTTCCAAAAAGGCCTCCCGCTCCGCCTCGATCTTGAGCATCGCCACCACATGACCAACTGAAGGGGGGCTGGATGCCTGCGGCACGTCTACGGCATCGTAGGCTTCCAGCCGGCCTTGCACAGCCGACTGCAACACTTCGTCTTTTGCCCGACATAGCGGGATCGGAATGACGGGAAGGAAGGATTCGCCCGGCATGGGAATCCGTTCTTCTGAATCGGTGGTTTTCTGGTTTTTCCAATGCCGGAAAAAAATCGAATTCGCTTCCAGCAGATCGATGCGCCATTGATCGTATGGACTGAGCGTTCCTCCGGCGAGGTTCCAGAGCTTGCGATAGTATTCGCCGGCGCCCTTTTCGTTGCCTTCCTGATCGACCGCTTGGTAGGAGAGCACCAGTTGCTCGCGTGCCATGCCGAGCGCGGTGAGGAAAAGAACTGATTCCTGTTCGAACAGCACATCCGATTGCGGAAGGGCCAATTGAGGAAGGCGACGACCTTGTTCTTCCAGATGTTTCCAAAGCGAGCGCCGTTCATTGTTGCTCAGCAGAGCATCCTGCTGCGGCACCCCCGGAAACTCGCCTTCATTGAGACCGGCAAAAAGTACGAGGTCAAAGTCAAGCCCAACGGCATCGTGCGGGTTCAAGACCCAGACCCCCTGCTCGTGGCTATCACGCGGACGAACCGTGGCATCCTCCAGCAGTTCTTCGAGCAGATCAATCAGATCGGCCAAAGGCATAGGCTGGTCACCGAAGGTTTCGAGAGCCGCCGAGACCGCCTTTAAGGCTTCCGTATTAAAGTGGTCTTCCGGTGGAACAATTCGCTCTTCGAGTATTTTCGCAGCCTGTATTCCGGAACAGGTTTCCAGCCCTTGGAAACAGGAAATGGATGCAGGGTCGACGCGGGGAGGCGTTTTTTTGCGCAGCAGATTTTCTACAGTATCTTCTCGATGATCGAATTGGATGGCCGGGTTGCGAATCAGGTCGATGAGGGTATCGCGATCGGCATGCAACGGAAACCCAATCCACGTGAGGAAGGCCTTCACACAAGGCGACGAAAGCACGGGGCGGCCTCGGCGGAAATAATAGGGAATTTGAAAGCGGCCAAAAACGTGCGGAATAATGTCCTGTACGGTTCCGATGTTTGGAACCACCAGCGCAATGCGGTTGGGCAAGGTTTCCAGCGTTTGGAGGTGCCAGCAGATGTGGCGGGCGAGGTCTTCGATTTCGCCGTAGGCTCCGGCAGAGCGGGAAAAGGAAATACGATCCGCATCGTCGAGTTGCAGCACATCGGGGCTGTCGACGGCCAGCGCATCGCCAAGGTCTTCCGCCCAGATCGCCCAGGGCTTCCCCATGATTTCGGATCGGATCTGCTGCCCCATTCGATCCGCCGATTTTTCGGCATGCGCGGCGGGCAGCGCGGATTCGACCCGTACCTTTAGCTTTTGGTTGAGCGCAACCACACACGATTCCTCGAACGGATTGAACCAGCGTACGGAACGGAAGGTTAGTTTTTTAGTGTCGCGCAGCTGCGGCGGCCAGTTTTGTCGATTTCCTTTCATCAACCGAAGCAGGGCCGTATTGATATCGAGTTGGTCAACAAAGCCCTCCTGTTGGATGAGGGTGCGCCAAACACTGAAGAGCATGCCGAGCTGGTAGAGCTTGTGCTTATCTGAGCGGCTGAGCATCCAGTCCACAATTTGTGCGCACTCCTCGGGGAGCGAGGCCAGTTCGCTCAGGAGTCGATCGAGCACATCACCCAGTGCGGCCACGGAGAGGGAGCCCAACGGACCGCCGTCGACAAAGTGGCCGCGGGCCACTTCCACGACTTGCTTGCGGAGGAGCAGTTTTCTGGCCGGGGTCAATCGCCGCCCTTTCAGTTTGGCATAGGGCAGGCAGAGCTGGCGGAGCCGGGCAAAGGTGGTGTGGCCCGAGGCATCGACCCAGCCATGCTCCAACGCCTGCCCCTGCTGGTAGCGGCGAAGCGCCAACTCGGTTGGGAAAACGATCAGTTCGTTCATTTGGACTCCCCGAATACGGAAAGGGGTGCGACTCCACCAATCAGGCTAAAATGCTTATCGAGACTAAAGAGAAGCTGGTTATTCTGGATCGCATGCTGCGCTATAATCAAATCGGGGATCCCAATCTTATTAATCCCCGCCCGAATGCATTTTACCTGCATCCCGATGAGGTCGTCCCAATCAATTATAAGTGGGATTCTTTCCACGGAATAAAGAAGCGATTCCAGCTTGCGCTGGCGTTTAATTTTCAAATAAGGAATCAATTCTGCAAGAATCAGGTCATTGATAGCCAACAGATCCTCCTCGATGAGGCCATCCAAAGCGGCCGTCTTTTTCGACCCCCGAAAGTAGTCGATCCACACCGAGCTATCAACCAATACGCTCACGAGCGGTTCCGCAACGAATCAAGGTCGATATCCAGATCAACTTTTCCCTTATAGCTTTTAA
>JAOZKS010000025.1 GCA_029935255.1 Pontiella sp. | reverse complement strand
AGAAGCCCTCGGCATTTTCATTCCGCTCATCGTGGTCAACTGCATCGTGCTCGGTCGTGCCGAGGCATTTGCTTCGAAGAATGGGGTCGGGAAATCCATCATGGATGCACTCGGCATGGGGTTGGGCTTCACGCTTGCCCTGGTTGCTCTCGGAGGAGTTCGCGAATTTCTAGCCAGTGGATCACTATTCGAGATTAAAATGATCCCGGGTTGGACGATCGATTTCATGCTCATGACCTCGGCACCCGGAGCCTTCATCATCCTTGGCCTTTTCCTTGCCGGCATGAACTCTATGAACATGCGCAAAGCCAAGGCTCAGGGGAAATCCTACAAATCTGCCAGCCTCGATTGCAGCAGTTGCAACATCTGCGACATGGGCGAGAAATAGATCCTCTACGAGGAGCTGTTTTGCTGTCGAAGATCGGTCCAGTAGGCGAGGCTTTCTTTGTTTCGCTTATGGGCCTTTGAGGAAATCTTGAAGTAGAGGAAGGCATCGGGGAAGGCTTTGTGATGAAGGAACCGTGTTGATTTATTCCCTTTTGGGCGTCCAAAGCGGAGCTGGTTGCTCATGATGTCGGACACTTGATAGATCACTTGTTTCGGAACCCGGACATGATCACATATGCCTTGCAGATGTTTATGAACGGCTTCGCGTGCGGCATCGTGCGGCGCGGTTCCTGAATCGATGAGCTGTTGCGCAAGAAACTCGTGGTATTCACCAAAAACAAGCGCGAAGAGCAGCGAGGGATGGACGCGTAGGTCGGCCTTTCGCCAGCGATCCATTTGTTCCAGAGTTTGAATGACCCAGTCATGGCGAGCCTTGTCCTCATCGATCCAGTGCGAAAAATCGTGAAACATGGGATGGAGCAGGCCGGATTTCTCCAGCCAGAGGAACACCTCTTTGGCGTGGCCGCAGAAAAAGAGTTTCTGTACTTCTTCATACATGCGCGACGGGGCGGCAAGGGCGAGCTTGTCTTTATTCCGGCAGATGGAGTCGTAGGCCTTTTCTTCGATCTCGAAGCCAAGGGTTCCGGCGAAGCGCGCGGCGCGAATCATGCGAACGGGATCTTCGGTAAAGCGGGTGTCGGGATCGCCAATGACTCGGATAATTTTCTTTTCGAGGTCTTCGAGGCCGTCGGCATAGTCGATGATCGAGAAGTCGGCAATGTTGTAGAAGAGGGCGTTGACCGTGAAGTCGCGGCGGAGCGCATCTTCTTCCGGGGTTCCGAATACGTTGTCGCGCATCACCATGCCTTCTTCGCCGGTGCTGAAGATTTTATCGGAATGGATGGTTTCATCTTCAGGGACGGGGGCGCGGAAAGTGGCGGTTTCAATAATTTCTCCGCGAAAGAGAATATGGGCCAAGCGGAAGCGGCGACCGATCAGTCGGCAGTTTCGGAACATTTTTCGAATCTGTTCGGGAGTGGCATTGGTGGCCACATCGAAATCCTTGGGATGGCGATCGAGGAGCAAGTCGCGTACGGCACCTCCGGCAATGTAGGCGGTGTAGCCTTCATCTTTCAGACGATAGAGCACCTTGATGGCGGCGGAGCTGATATCCCGTCGACTGACATGGTGTTCGGGTCTCTTTAGGATTACGGGTTCCATAGACGGGGGGTATTCCAAGGGGTGGGGAAGTAAACAAAGAAAAATCCGCCACGAAGTGACGGATTTCCAAGCATTGGAAGCAGGTTCTAGGTGTCGAGATGTTCCTCGATCCAGCGAAGAATGGCATCGACGATCTTATCGACTTGGGCTTTAGACAAGGCAATGCCTTTCTTGATGCCAAAAAACTCTTCAAGGCTGTCGCGGTCATTGCATCCCGTTGCGTGCTGGGCAATGAATACGGGATGTCCCTTGGTCGGGGTCTGCCGGCCATCGTTTTTGGGTTCGGCAGGGGCGAGTCGTTTATTCACGAAATCGGTTGCATGCAGGCGCAGGATATCCATGCCGCGCGAGGTGACATATTCCTTTTCAGGATCGCCCAAAGTGAATTTTCCGAAGCGCCCATCAGTCGATAGTTTCTTTTTGAGCGCGTCCCAGTCCTTACTTGATAGTTTTGCCACAGTTCAATCCTCGATCTTTAAGAGTTCCAACACAAGGACTGAATTCTAAGCGAGTAGAAATATTTAATCAAGTGCTAGCTGGCAGGAAATACTAAATTTATAACGGGCCGTCGCCGAACCGAGCAGGGCGCTTGAGAACGGTATTGAACGAGTCCGCGAACAAGCGCAATTCGGGGTTGCAATTCAAGGCTCGACTGAACGTCCATCGCCGACGATGGTTTACGTGCCAGAGTAAGCGACTTCGGTTTGGCAAGACAGGTTTCGCCAAGGAGGCAGCCTGTTCGGTCAGCTCCTTGAACCGTCGTTTGGCCATAGCTCCATCGCTTGTTCGCAGGGAACGTTTGATTTGCTTGCCGCCCCTTTTGAGTATGGCATAATATATATTTGAATTTTTCGAGCGGTAGAGGCACTCTGCCACACGGTTTGAATCCTGCCGGTTTGGGTTGGTGGGAGGCTTCTTTTTCATGAAGCAAACTTGCAGGGTTGCAAGTCATAATTTAACGAAAGATGAAAGTCCCTCAAACCCTGTAAATAAAGGGAATATTTACATGGCCCCGGTAGCTCAGCTGGACAGAGCGTCGGATTCCTAATCCGAAGGTCGGAGGTTCGAACCCTCTCCGGGGCACCATTTGCATCCTTTATGGAACCTTCTCGTTGGAGAAGTAGGAGCTGGTGCCTTTGGCTTCCATCGTTTCGCCTAGTCGTTTGAGCGCGTGGACGTAGGCGGCGGTGCGCATATCGATTTGGAGTTCGAGCGCGAGGTCGTAGACCTTTTCGAATTCACGCGACATAATGGCTTGTAGCTTTTGATGAATTTCCTGCAATTCCCAGTAGTAGCCTGAGCGGTTCTGCAGCCATTCAAAATAGCTGACGGTGACGCCGCCTGCATTGGCGAGAATGTCGGGGATGACTTCGATCTTTCGCTCGTTCAGTATCGTGTCCGCATCGGATGTTACAGGACCGTTAGCAACCTCGACGATATAGCGGGCCTTGATGTTCGGGGCATTCTCGGCGGTAATCTGGTTTTCGAGCGCGGCGGGGATGAGGATGTCGACATCGAGTTCGAGCAACTCGGCGTTGGTGAGGTTGGTGGCTTCGATGGCGTGGCAGAGGGCTCCGTCGCAGTAGACGGCTTTGATATGCCGCGTGTCTTCCTTGGTGCGGATGAGGCTGGGAATGTCGAAGCCGCCGGGACTGTAGATGCCGCCCTGCGAATCGCTGACGGCGACGATGCGGTAGCCATCTTTGTGAAGGAGTCGGGCGACATGCTGCCCGGCATTGCCGAACCCTTGTACGGCGATGCGGGTTTCCGCAGGGTCAAGTTTGACTCGTTTGGCGAGCTCGCGGATGCAGTAGTACGCGCCGCGGCCGGTGGCATCCGAACGGCCCACGCTGCCGCCCATACTGACGGGCTTCCCGGTGATCATGGCGGGGGAGTGCTGGCGGCGGATGGTGGAATATTCATCCATCATCCAGCCCATGATGCGTTCGTTGGTATAGACATCGGGCGCGGGGATATCGACATCCGGGCCAATGAAGTCGGCAATGCGGCGGATGAATTCACGGCTGAGCCGTTCGAGTTCCATGGGGCTGAGCTCTTTGGGGTTGACGGATATTCCGCCTTTGGCGCCCCCGAAGGGAATGCCGACGACGGCGCATTTGAAGGTCATCCAAAAGGCGAGGGACTTGACTTCGTCGAGGGTGACGGCGGGGTGGTAGCGTAGTCCGCCTTTGGTGGGGCCGCGGGTGTCGTCGTGCCGGACGCGGTAGCCTCGAAAGAATTCAAGGGAGCCGTTGTCGCGGCGCAGGGGTACGGAGACTTCCAGACAGGATTTCGGGGTGCCGACCCGTAGTGCGATCTCCTTGTTGAAGTCGGTATATTCCATTGCGCGATTCAGACGTTTCATCGCGTCGTTGAACAAGCTTCCCTTCTTTGCCATGAGATCCTCCATTGGTTGCGGGGAGCTTAGCAAAGTGTGTGGTGCGGTCAAATGGAATGGAAGGGTTCTAGATGAGGTCGGCGACGGGGTTGCCTTTGTAGCCGACGTTGAAGGGGCGGCCGGAGCCGGACATGATGACTTTTTTGATGGGCATGCCCATGGCGTGGCCGATGGTGGCGTGGAGGTCGGGGATGAGAACCTCTCCATATTTAGAACCTTTCTTAAAGAGCTGGGCATCATCGAACTGCAATTCGCCTCCAGGGGTTTCAATGCGCCCGCTATGGCAACGGAAACATTTCTCCTGAATAACCGGAAGAAGGGTCTCCTCAAAGTTGATTCCTGCCACGGAAGTCAGTGTCGAGCAACCCGTAGTTAGGTAAAATGAAAGAAATATCGTCCTGTGTTTTACAACCAACCTCACACTCGGCTCCTTGTTATCACGGTGCAACATGATCGTCATTACCGCCTATGTCTGTGTAAACGGTTGTTGAACCCAGATTTGGACACCTCCTTGCCATGGATATTGATTTGTTTTTTCCTGATCGTTTGCGTGCAAGAGTTCTTCCATGGTCTTGTTTTGGTCGGCTGTTCGGTCTACAGTCCGCATAAACAAAAGAGAGGTTCGTTGTGATTCAAAACAATTTAAGAGGGGTTGCGGGATTGATACTGGTGGCTTTGGCCGGTTCGGTTTGTGCGGAAGAGCTTGTTCTAACGGCTTCGAAGGACACGTTCGGGCGGAGCAACAAACGCAATCGGAACAACGGGGCTAGTGAGCAGCTATACATCGCCCATGCCCCGAATGTGAGGACGCTCATTGCTTTTGACCTGTCTTCGATAACCAATGAGATCACCCACGCGGAATTCAGGTTCCGGCTTCATAATACCCTGCCCGATAAAATCAGCATGGTGGTGGCTCCAATGGTGAACACCCCCAACAACGTAAAGTGGGGTGAAGGTCGGGGCGCATTAGGTGCGCAGGGGCAAAACTCCCTGCCGGGCGAGGCGTGCTATACCTTCAGTTTATATCGTGACGTGCCGTGGGAATCGGGATCGGGAACTCCCCTTGCCAGCCTTGGCGATCCCAACCTTTGGACAACTCCAGTTGCCGCATTGAATGGATTGAGCTGGGAGGAAAATAAGTGGATACGCATTCCGATCGAAAACCCTTCGATACTGGAGAACATCCGTAACTCCGAGTCGCCGATCATCACATTCGGGCTCTGGGGAAAAGCCGGAAAGGGATTATATTCCATCAGCTCCAAAGATTCCCACTGGACGCCGGCTTTGCATCTCCAGTTAAAAGAGGCTGAAGGAAAGTAAAAAAGCGTTCGCGGAATCAAGCCAAGGCTTCCCTTTTTTGAAATTGGCATATTCAATGCTTCCTACTGCTTAACGAGGTTTGAATATGCGGACCAAAAATAAACAGAGTTCATCTGGAACATTGAGCGACGAGGTTCAATGCCTTGGATTTCAGGAACTAAAAAACTGGCAGGTAACGCAATATAGGAGCACCGTGGACAACCACCGCGCGCTCCTCTCCCGGCAACAGGGTCGATGTGTGGCCTGGCAGGAGGCCGAGCAGGATTTTTGCGAGAACAGCTTCGATAACCATGCGGAAGAATGGCGTGTGGAATATTGCGGGCTGATTTGCCCTTCGAGAAGTTCCTGTCTCCTCGCGCTGCATTTTATGCGTTCCAAAGAGGCAGAACCGTTTCATAAAACGGGTTGAACTCATTAACGCCTTCGTCGACGGTGCTTGCCCTGCTGGCGCGGCTTCCCGGTTTTAAGGTCGGGTTGGATCCGGGATTTTTTCGATCGCCGGGGCGGGGTAGAAACTTGATCCGCCAGAATAAAATCGATGAAGCCACGTGCGGTATCGACTTTGGCGAGTGCCACTTTCACTTCGTCGCCGATCGTATAACGAACCTTCCCGCCGCGGGTCTTGGCCTGTGTCATATCGTCGTTGGCTTCCAGCCAGTCGGAGTTGATGGAGGCGAAGGTAACCATGCCGCGCTGGAGCGAGTCGGGGAGTTCGACGATCATGCCCTTGCCTTTGATGGAAACAATAAACCCCGTGAACGTGGCGGTTAAAGAGGAATTCATGATTTCGCTGTAGTATTCCATCCGCTTCTTTTCAGTGCTCCGCTTTTCGAGTTCGTCGGCTTTCCGTTCGGTATCGTTACAGTGCCGGGAGATTTCCTCGATTTGATCTGCGGAGATTGAAAATTGCTTCCCGGCCTCCACGGCTTTGAGCAGGCGATGGACGAGCAGGTCGGGGTAGCGGCGGATCGGTGAAGTGAAGTGGGTGTAGTCATCGAACGCCAAACCAAAATGCCCAATCTGCGTGGAGGAATATTCCGCCCGTTTAAAGCAGCGAAGGATTGCCAGATTGGCGGTGTATTCCACGGCGGTACCGGCCGCGAGTTGGATCGCCTCGTTAATCTCCTGTCGGGTTTGCGGCAGCTTGTTGATGCCAAGGGCTTGAAGTTCCATTCCCATGGAGGCCCATTGTTCATCGTCCGGTTCGTCATGAATGCGGTAGATGGATGGGTACTCGGAGCCAATAAGAATTTCCGCCACGGCGCGGTTGGCCAGCAGCATGCATTCCTCGATCAACTGGTAGGCTTCTTTCGACTCCGCCCGAGGCACCATCTTCTCCACTTTACCTTGAGGGTTGAGTTTGATTTCTATTTCGGGCGTATTGATTTCCACCGAGCCGTTTGCTACCCGCATCGCCCGGATTTCCAGTACGAGCGGCCAGAGATTTTCCAAACGCTGAACGACGATTTCGGGAATCCCATGGTCGCTCTTTCCATCGATAAATTTTTGCGCCTGGGCATAGGTCAGCCGCGCCTTGGAGTGGATCACGGCGGGAAATGATTCGTAGCCGAGAATCTCGCCCGCCGGGCTGAGGTGCAGTTCGACCGAGTGGACGAGGTGGTCGTTGTTTGGGTTGAGACTGCACACCTTGGTGGTCAGCTCGCGCGGTAACATCATCACGGCGCGATCGACGAGATAGATGCTGTTGCCGCGGTGATAGGCCTCCTTATCGATCAACGTTCCGGGTTGCACGAACGTGGAGACATCGGCGATATACACGCCCAGCCGCCAGCCGCCGGAGGGGTGCGGTTCGAGCGAGATTGCGTCGTCGTAGTCCTTTGCGGTTTCAGGGTCGATCGTGAAGATGACGGCCTCGCGTAAATCACGCCGCCCCACGAGTTGCTCTGCCGTAATTTCGCCAGAAAGCTGTTCGGCTTCTTTGATCACTTCAGGAGGGAATTCCTCCTTGATCCCGGCATCGCGCAAGAGGCTGTCGACATCAATGCCCGGGGTGTCCTGCGATCCGAGATCTTCGATGATCGATCCGCTTAGCGGTTGATAGGGATCGATCCATTCATTGAGTTTAACCAATACCTTGTGGTTCTCGGGAATCTCTTGTGCGTCATCAATGCGAATATCGTGTTTAAAGTTGGGCGCATCGGGGATGACGAACGAAGAATAGGGGGTGCGGCGTAACAAGCCGACGACTTGCTGGCTGGCGCGTTCAAGAACGTTCACCACACGGCCTTCAGCCAGCATGCCGCTCTGCCCACGGCGCTCGCGCTGGCGGGCGGCATATTCGGAATGGAACACTTCAATGGCGACCTTGTCGTTGGGCAGGGCGACCCCGATGTTTTTCTCGGCAATATAAATATCCGCTTCGCCCTTTTGTTCGGGAACGAAGAAGGCTCCGCCCTTCGCCATGATCGAGAGGGTTCCGACGATCTGGGTTCCTGCGTCAGGAAGCGACCACCGGTTTTTCCGCATTCGCACGATTTTTCCAGCTTCCTCCATGGCATAGAGCTCATGGCGGAATTTGGCGCGCTGGCCTTTGGAATCGACATTAAGCACCCGGGCCAGTTCATGCTGTTTCATCGGAAGATACTTGGGGCTTTTCATAAATTGAAGGAGTTGGTTCTCGAAGCTCATTGGGGGTTCCTTTATATCTGTAAACATGAAAATTGTTTTTACGAGCGGCGAGATCGTACCATTTGCTTCGACGGGCGGTCTAGGAGATGTTGCGGCGGCTTTGCCGGAGGAACTGGTGCGGCAAGGGGTGGATGTGATCCGCATGATGCCGCTTTACGGGGACGTTGACCGCGAAAAATTCGGTCTTGAAAAATGCGATGTGGAACTGCACATCCCGCTTGGGCATGCGTGGTTTTTCGGGACGGTTTGGAAGAATGAATTCAAGGGGGTCACCACCTACTTTATCCATAGCGAAGAGTTTTTCGAGCGACGGGGTATCTATGGCCATGCGGGCCATGGCTATGCCGACAACTTTGAACGCTTTCTGTTTTTCCAGAAAGCCGTAGTGAAACTAATCGATGAATGGGGCCTGCAAATCGATGTGGTTCATTGTAATGACTGGCAGACGGGGCTGATCCCTATGCTGTTGGAATACGGGATTGATGGGGTTCTCCGGGAAGGGAATGAAAAGACGCTCTTCACTATTCACAATCTGGCGCATCAGGGATGGGCTCCAGCTGAAAAATTCTACATGACCTCCTTTCCGGATAGCTGCTACACCATGCATACGCTTGAGTTCTATGGTGAACTTAACATGTTGAAGGGGGGCTTGGTTGGCGCAACGGCCATCAACACCGTGAGTCCAAACTATGCCAAGGAGATCCAGACCCGGCAGTTTGGCTGTAAGCTGGATGGGGTCTTGCGAGAGCGTAGCACGATGCTGCATGGAATTCTGAATGGGATCGACTATGCGCGGTGGAATCCCGAGATCGATTCCTGTCTTGCCGCGAACTATTCCGTCGCCGACCTTTCCGGAAAAGCGGACTGCAAGCGTGCTTTGCAGATCGCCGCAGGCTTCAACCCCGATCCAAAAGTTCCGCTACTTGGAATCATTACCCGCCTCGTGCCGCAAAAGGGAATTGATCTGCTGGTGGATGCCATGGATCGATTGGTTGGAACCGGAGCCCAACTCGTTATTCTCGGGACGGGCGATGCCTGCTATGAGCAAGCCTGTTGCGAGTGGGCAGAGCACTGGCCGGAACAGGTGTGTTCGTGGATTGAGTTTTCGCATGAAAAAGCGCACCAGATCGAAGCGGGGGCGGATATTTTCCTGATGCCCTCCGAGTTCGAGCCCTGTGGGCAGAACCAGCTCTACAGTATGCGCTATGGAACGCTTCCGCTCGTCCATGCCGTGGGGGGGCTTGAAGACTCGATCATCGATGCCGCTGAAAAGGGGGGGACGGGTTTTAAATTCCACGACTATACCGCCGATACCTTCTACCAATCTTTGGAACGTGCATTGAAGATCTTTTCGAGCAAGGAAAAATGGAAGCCGTTGATGAAGCGAGCCATGAAGCAGGACTTCTCTGTGGTCCATATGGCCAAGGACTATATCGCATTGTACGAATCGATGGTCTCAGATCATGAACCACTGGATTAATACATGGTTCGGGAAGTCGGACGAACCCGCTCATCTGGCGGCGGGGCGATGGGGTGAACAACTCGCCGTCCGGTTCCTGAAAAAGAAACGCTATAAAATTATCGGCAAGCGAGTACGGGTTGGCAAACGCGACGAACTCGACATTATTGCCCAGCACGACAATGTGCTCGTTTTCGTCGAAGTGAAAACCCGCAAAAACGAAACCTATGGCAGGCCCTTCTCCGCCGTGAATAAAGACAAGAAAAAGCACCTTTCCCGCGCAGCCATCGGCTATCTCAAACAAAAAAAGATCGAGCCGGAATTTATCCGGTTCGATGTCATCGAAGTGATCGGGGAAATCGGAGGCGAAGCCCCCGAGATCCGCCATATCGAAAATGCCTTCCCACTCGATTCCTCCTATCGCCTTTGGTGGTAGAGGAACAGAAGGAGCCTCGATTATTAATGCTTATGCCTTTCACCCATGTAGCTGTGCTCGAAGTCGTGGATGAGTGTCTTTAGTTTTTCCACGTTGGCCAGATCGGTAGTTTGTTTGGCTTTCATGGAATAGACCAGCAACTCATGCAACTTGGCCACTTTGAAGGCATAGTTTTCGCAGCCGGGCTTAATGCGTTGCGCCATGAAGTAGTAGGTCACGATTTCGGCCAGTTCGTCGGCATGTTTGTCTTTATTCATGACCCAGCGCACGGTTTGATTCTGATTGGGTGCGGCCTCGATCTGCTTCATCGCCTTTTCGAGGGTGGTGACATGTTCCTTCAAGAGGACAAAGCGAGCTTCGTCGTTGTAGATTCCGCAGGGAATCTGGCAATGCGCCTGCACGGTTGCGGTGGTGGCCATCGCTAATAAGACCAATATGGTCAGAGTTTCGGCTGCTTTATTCATGGTATTACTCCTTTGTTAGGGTTTGTTTTCTAGAGTGTGTTGAAAATACGGTCGCCAGCATCCCCGAGACCGGGAACGATATATGCGCTTTCGTTGAGGCCGTCGTCAATCGCGCAGGTAAAAACATCAACGTCAGGATGAGCGGTTGAGACGTTTTCGATCCCTTCGGGGGAGGCGATGATGCAGAGCATGGAGCACGTTTTTACTCCCCATTCTTTCACCCTGTTGATGCCTTCGACTGCCGATCCGCCGGTGGCGAGCATGGGGTCGATAATGAAGGCCTGATCCGGCGGAGGGTCAGAAAACTTCTGGTAGTATTCAACGGGCTGGTGAGTGGATTCATCGCGATAGAATCCGAGGTGCCAAACCTCGGATTGCGGGATCAGGTCGTGAATTGCACCCGACATGCCTAGCCCTGCGCGAAGAATCGGAACGAGGGCAAGGCGGCAGGCCAATTCCATGCATTCGGTTGTGGTGAGCGGAGTTTGCACCGCGATGGGTTTAAGGGGGAGTTGCGCGGTTGCCTCGTAGGCGAGGAGTAGGGAAAGGCGGCGCACCTGTTCGCGAAAGAGATGGGGTTCTGTCGATTTATCGCGCAACGTCGCCATATGGTGGCTCACCAGCGGATGCTTCAGCTCGATGATCTTGCCCATACGAGTTCCTACTTGGCGTATTCAACGCACCGTGTTTCGCGGATCACCGTGACGCGGACAACCCCTGGAATCTTGACTTCTTTCCCGATCTGTTTGGCAATGTTGCGGGCGAGGAGCAGGGAGCCGTGATCGTTAAACTTTTCGGGCGAGACCATGATGCGCACTTCGCGCCCGGCCTGAACGGCATAGCTGCTTTTGACTCCCGCATATTGGTTGCAGATTTCTTCGATCTTTTTCAAACGTTGAATGTATAGATCGGTGGTTTCCATACGAGCGCCCGGTCGGGCCGCAGTCATGGCATCCGCTGCGTCGCACAGGAGGCCATAGACACTTTCGCGTTCAACCCCTTCGTGCTGGGAGCCGACGGCGTTATAGATGATGCGTTCTTCTCCATATTTTCGTAGCAGGTTGGCACCAATCTCTGCATGGCCGCCTTCGACCTCGTGGCTCAACGCCTTGCCAATGTCGTGGAAGATTCCGCAACGCTTGGCGATCTTGGTGTCAAGCCCGAGTTCTGCAGCCATAATGGCAATGAGATGGGCGGCCTCGATAGAATGATCCAACACGTTTTGTTTGTAGCTCGTCCGGAATTTAAGTTTTCCGAGGATTTGCACCAGTTCGGGAGCAACCCCGGTAATGCCCAGACCAAACAAGGCTTCTTCACCTGCATGACGAATGTTGTTGTCGAGTTCTTCGCGCACTTTTTCAACGGTTTCTTCGATCCGGGCGGGGTGGATTCGGCCATCTTCGATGAGTTGACCGAGTGCAATCCGCGCGACTTCGCGGCGGATGGGGTCGAAGCAGGAAAGAACAACCACTTCCGGGGTTTCATCAATCAGGATGTTGACTCCGGTTACGGCTTCAAAGGATTTTATGTTGCGACCTTCCCGGCCAATGATTCGTCCTTTCACCTCGTCGCTTTCGAGGGAAACAGAACTGGTTGTGAGGTCGCAGACTGTATCTGCTGCATAGCGCTGGATGGCGATTGAAAGGATTTCGCGAGCCTGTTTTTCGGCATCGAGTTTCGCCTCTTTCTGAATGTTGCGAATCAGCCCTCCGCTCTCGGCTTTGAGCTCATCCTCCATTCGATTCATGATGGATTTCCGGGCTTCTTCTTTAGAGAGGTTGGCGGCGGTTTCAACACATTTAGTTTCTTCCAGAATAAGGGTGTCGAGTTTGTTCTGCCGCTCCTTCAGCTCATCTTTTTGGTCGTGAACCTCGGTAAGCCGCCCAGTGAGCTGCAGCTCTTTGTTGCTGAGCATTTCCAGTTTCGAGGAAAGGTTTTTTTCCCGTTCGACGATGCGTTTTTCCAGATCGAGGATATCCTTGCGCTGTGCAGAGTTTGCCTGTTCAGACTTTTCGCGTGCACGCAACACGGCATCCTTGGCTTGTACCTTGGCTTCGCGGCGCAACACCTCGGCTTCCCTCTGGGCTTCGGCCAGAATGGCTTTGCTTTGCTTACTTGCTGCTATGGCGTTGGTTTTGCTGATATAGGCATGAAAGAAAAAGCCGAGTATCACAAACCCAAAGCCAAGAATGACTCCTTGACCTGCAAACATTTCATCCACGGTGGACCTCCTTTTCTTGGAAGACCGTTCCCCGTAGAAAGCCCGAAGCAATGGTGACGCAACATCTGGGCGGAACGATCCCATATTTGTTAAGCTCGGAATTATATACTGGGACAGCGGGGTTTGTCTAATATTCGTTTAAAACATTAATAATTTCTATTTCACTTACAATGGAGTCCACGGGTTTGTCATGTGCCTCGCAGGGGATCTGGGGAAGAATCTGGAAATCAAAGGTAACGGCGACTGAATCTCCGCCAAATCCCTCCAGAAGCCGGTCATAATAACCCCCGCCGCGCCCCAGTCGACCGCCCTTTCGGTCAAAAGCGACACCGGGAACGGCGATTAAGTCGATGGAATCCATGGAACATAGGATGGGTGACAAGGGTTCCCGGATACCGTAATGACCCGTCCTGTATTCCGTTTCTTCCGAAACCTCGGCCATTTCGTAAATTTTCGAGGTGGAGTTGAAAATGGGGATACATGTACGTTTTCCGAGTTTCCAGCATAAGGGAAAAAGCACATCTAGGTTGACCTCGCCGCCCAGAGCCATGTAGAGCGCGATGGTTGCTGAGGAGCGAAAAACATCCATGGTTTGGAAGTTTTCCACCACCCGATCACTGGCGGTTTCCAGCCACGGGCGGTCCAGCGTCTCGCGCTTGTCGGCGATTTCCCTGCGTATTTGTTCCTTCGACATTCAAGAGTCCTGATTTGGCGTTTTGCGCTTCCGCAGGCTGTCCCAATATTCGATGCGCTTGCGGATCGTATCTTCGTAACCCTGATGGGTCGGCACGTAGTAGATCTTTTCGGTCGGGATATATTCCTGATCGACAAAGTGGTTTTCGCCACTATGGGCGTATTTGTATGGGGTGTCGCCTTGGTCGGGCTTGGGGCCGCTTTGAAGGTGCTTTGGAACGGGAAGGGTACGCCCATTCTTAACGTCGCCGAGTGCGGAATCGATCGCAACATAAGCGGCATTGCTTTTCGGGGCACATGCGAGATAGGTGGTTGCCTGCGATAGGGTGATCCGTCCTTCGGGCATGCCGATAAACTCAACCGCCTGCATGGCCGACACCGCCAGCGTAAGCCCTCGCGGGTCGGCGTTTCCGATATCTTCCGAGGCCAGAATCACTAACCGCCGGGCGATGAAGCGGGGGTCTTCGCCGGCATAGATCATCTTGGCCAGCCAGTAGACCGCAGCATTGGGATCGGAGCCGCGTACACTTTTAATGAAGGCGGAAATCGTGTCGTAGTGTTCGTCCTCGTCGTGGTCATAGGCCACGGCTTTCATTTGTACCGATTCCTCGATCTCGTGCTGGGTCAAATGTACCCTGCCGTCCTCCCCGGGCGGGGTCGTGAGGGCGGCGATCTCCAGTGCATTCAATGCCCTGCGAGCATCGCCATCGCATACTGCGGCGAGGTGGTCCAGTCCATCTTCCGAGGCCGTAACCAACCCCTTCAATCCCGGTGGGGCGGTCATTGCTCGGTTTAACACTTCAATAATGGCCTCTTCGGTCAAGGATTGGAGCTGGAAAATTTGTGAGCGCGAGTTGAGCGGGGTATTGATGAAGAAAAAGGGATTATGCGTTGTTGCGCCGATGAGGATGATGTCGCCGTTCTCCACATAGGGGAGCAGGACATCTTGCTGGGCCTTGTTGAATCGATGAATTTCATCGATGAATAAAATCGTCTCCTGACCCTTCATTTTCTTCCAATGGCTGGAACCCTCGAGAATCTTACGCAGAATGGCGACATTCGCGAGCACGCCGCTGGTGCGTTTGAACCGCCGGTTGGTGGTTTTGGCAATCACCTCGGCCAATGTGGTTTTTCCGCAACCCGGGGGGCCATAGAGTATGATGCTACTGATGCGGTCGGCCTCGATGGCACGGCGCAGGAGCTTGTCGGAACCGAGGATGTGGTCTTGCCCCACGATTTCATTGAGCGATTGAGGTCGCATCCGCGCCGCCAACGGGGCGGTTCCCGCCCCAGCTCTAGGCTGCGGTGTTTCGGATGGTTCGGTGAAAAGGTCCATGCGCAACAAGATAGCGGGGTTCAGGGGAAAATTGAACCGTAGACTTCGCAGAAGAAGAAAAAAAACAAGTTAGGAAAAGGAACCCCGCGTTGGCCGTCTGTAGGCGATCCTCTATCACCGTGTGATAGATGTGGGTGCGAATCAAACCGGATTTTGGAACCCTCCCTTTTTCAAGGGCATGCAGGCACCAGCCCGAAGCATAAGCTCCCTTTTAGTAATCATTGGGTAAGAGAAATATGCCTAATTTCTCGAACCACGTAGGGTTTTGTTCCTTTCCTTAACTCGCAGACAGGATAGCTTTTTACCCCGTTGAATACGATGAAAAAAAAGGAATTTACCGGGATTCTTTGAGTTGGAATTTGCTAAATATCGATGGCTGGGCTAGTTTACACTTATGGACGTACTGAAAAAAATGCTATTTGAAAAGACTCATCCCGTATTCCAATTCTTAAAGTATTCCATGTGTGGCGGTGTGGCGCTGGCTGTCGATATGATTGCGTTCTTTCTGGTGGCGTGGCTGTTGTTCCCCGCGTTGACGGATAACGATATCCTGGTCCGGATTTTCAATATTCAAATCGAATCGGTACCCGAGAATGTACGCACCCTTAACTTTTGCATTGGGAATGCAATCGCCTTCATGGTTTCCAATTTGACCGCCTACATCCTGAATGTGTTATTTGTTTTCAAAGCAGGAAAGTACAGCCGGTTGAAAGAAGTCGGTTTGTTTTATTTGGTATCGGCCATTAGCGTTGGAATCGGTGTGGGGGTGGGGGTGGTTCTCATTCAAGGGTTTGGCCTTTCAACCACGTTCTCCTACATTGCCAAAGCGGTGTCGACGACGCTGATCAACTACGCTGCGCGAAAGTTCATCATCTTTCACGGATGAGGCCTTAAGTCTCCTGCAGCCGGTGGATGGCATCGAAGATCTTG
>JAOZKS010000588.1 GCA_029935255.1 Pontiella sp. | reverse complement strand
TGTCGCTCACGGCCAGGTGCTCCGTGGGCACATGGATATTTTCAAACTTTACATAGCGGGCTTTAACAGGCGTTTCGAGTTCGATGTAGGGATTGGAGCGGTTCACCTTCTCATGCATGTTGTTGCCAATTTCAGCCCACTCTTCACCATCGGTGGATGCATGCAGCTTGTAATGGGTGTACACCCGTTCGACATACTCGGCATCGGATTTGCGCGGCTCAAGCAGGTCGGCGCTTTCTACCATGAAATCGCTGTAGTTGATCTGGAAGGCTTTGAGATCATATACCTGTTCCAAATCGATCGTCAGGGTCTCGCCGGTTCGGTTGTTTTCGGCAACCCAGAATGTCCTTGGATTCTCATCGACCGCGTTGCTTGCCCGGAAGTTGTAGCGAAGGCCATTCTTATCATCGACTTCCCCCGAACGTTGCGAGGAGGCCGTGCACGGTTTTTTGTAGGAAAGCAGCATCCAGCCCGTAAATAGATCGTTGCTTTGTTCCCATTTTTTTACAGGGGCATAATGCGGGAAATCCGCAAAGCGGGTATTGGCATACATTTGCCCATCCACGTCGAACCCGGCGGGAACCATGGTGATGCGCCGTTCAAAAACCCAGTTGACACCGACCCAGCAAGTGCCGGTGTTCCAGTAGTTTCCGTGTTTGTCCTGAAAGGTATTTCCGTGTCCGACGCCGGTCACGAAACCGCCTGGCTTATAGGAAACCGGGTTGTAGGGAGCGTAGACAAAGGGGCCGAGTGGCCCGTCACCGACATAGGTTCCGTTGGCATACATGTTTTCGCTGGTTCCGGGGGCACCGTATTGGAGATAGTATCTGCCTTTGTGCTTGGTCATCCAGGCGCCTTCGACATACGAAGGCCTGTGTTCATCCCGGTGATCAAAACCGAAGCGCTCCCATCCGTGTTGCTCCGGGTAGAGGTAGAGCAAGGCCCTGGGATAGGAAGCGATGTCGAGCAGGTTGCTCATCGCCAGTTCGGAGCCGACAATCGGAAACGTGTGCGACGAACCCCAGTAGAGATACCACTTGTCGCTATCTTCGTCATGAAAAAGGGCGGGGTCCCACAGACCCGAGGGATTCGGAATCTCCGGAAAGGTCAGGCTTGGATTATATTCCTCGAATTTCCCGTTTTCCGGATCCGAGCTCACATAGATGGGAGATTTGGTTCCGTGCGACGACGGCATCACGTAGAACCTGCCATCGACCGACAAAGCCGTTGGCGCAATCATGTCCCGTCCTTCATCTGCCGGATCCCTACCATAACTGCTTGGCCAATGGTCCGGAACAACATGCCGCCAATTTACCAGGTCTTGAGACTTCCAGTAACCGCGGCCGGAGGTGGCTACCATATAGTAGCCAACGGTTTTTCCATCCACCTTGTGGTTGATGATGACCGGATCCGCGCT
>JAOZKS010000210.1 GCA_029935255.1 Pontiella sp. | reverse complement strand
TGATGAAGCCAAAACCTTTTTCCGAACTGAACCATTTAACTGTACCTGTATCCATGTCTATATTTTCCTTAATTAACTGAAACGCCTACTTATTGCGTTCCTTAGGTGCTTTAGTATCGAAATATTTAATGATAGAAAAGAAGAAAACGTAGTTAAAAAATTCCATGCTGGTCGTTCCAATCCGCTTATGCCGGATCGGGATAGCGATATTCCTTGCCTTCATAATTGCGAAACACCACATCGCCCCCCTCCCTGCGGATTTGATCGTGTCCAAGAATCGGAACTTTTCCACCGCCGCCGGGAGCGTCGATGACGTATTGCGGGACAGCCAAACCAGAGATGTTACCGTGCAGTGAACGAATGAGTTCAATCCCCTTTTCAACGGTAGTACGGAAATGGGCGGAACCGCGGACGGGGTCGCACTGAAGCAGGTAATAGGGTTTCACGTTGATTTCAAGTAATCCGTAGAAGAGCTCGGTAAGCGTTTGAGTATCGTCATTGATGCCTTTGAGCAAGACGGTCTGGCTGACCATGCCAATGCCGTGGTCTGAAAGTTTACGGCAGGCCGCCTGGGTTTGGGTCGAAAGTTCGGCCGCGTGGATAAAGTGTAGGCTAAGCCAGACGCGATGCTTTCGAAGAATGGAACACAACTCGTCGGTGATGCGCATGGGAAGAACGATGGGAACTTTGGAACCGATGCGTACCATGCGGACATGCGGGATGTTCCGAAGACGGGATAGAATTTCATCGAGAACCGGATCGGTCATCGTAAGCGGATCGCCGCCCGAGAGGAGCACATCGCGAATTTCAGCATGCGTCTCTATATACTGAAAACTTTCTTCCAGCGCCTGAAAATTCGCGGGGCTTTTACCGACGAGACGCGACCGGGTGCAGTAGCGGCAGTAGGTGGAACAAAAGGGGGTTGCCAGAAACAGAACCTTGTCGGGGTAGGTGTGGATGAGATGCGGGGTGGCACGGTGATCCTCTTCGCCTAGCGGGTCGGCCAACTCACCCGTCCCGTGCTTATGTTCATGGGCGGTGGGTATAACCGTGCGGCGCAACGCTTCGTTGTTCAGCAACGAGGCGTAATGCGGGGTGACGGCAAACGAAAGCGGAATGTCGCCGTCGAACGCGGAGCGCTCTTCTTCTGTCAATACAATCTGTTTTTCGAGTTGCTCGCGGGTGGCGATTCGATTCGCGACCTGCCATTTCCAATCGTTGGAATTTTCGGATTGATGCATTTGAATACCTATATATTGACAAGTGAAATTTCGGCGGCATTATACGCGGATGTCTACAGAAAAAAATCAGATTGATCGGCAATTAGCATTGGTGAAATCGGTCATGCACAACTGCCTGAAAGACACCAACATCTCCAAGCTGCTCCCCGGCAACAAAAATCTTTTGGGTCAGGGAAAGATGTTGCGATCCCGATTAGTACTGGCTCTCGGAAACCGCAATGGCCTTAATGAACAGGAGATGGTCCACGCGGCGGCGGCGGTCGATATCATCCATGGAGCCAGCCTGCTGCACGACGATGTGATCGATGGCGGCATCCTGCGGCGCGGCGCACCGACCTTCTGGAAAAAGTATGGAACCAACGGGGCAATCCTCTTCGGGGATCTGCTCATGTTTAAGGCACTCGCTCTCCTCGTGCAAGTCGACCGCACCGATCTGCTGCAGGAACTGATCGATAAAACCGGCGAAGTCTGCCGCTCGGAAGTCGAACAGGAACTGATTCTCCGCGGCACTCCCGGAACCTGGGAGGAGTGCGAACAGGTGGCGCGCTTCAAGACCGGCTCGCTCTTCGCCTTTGCGGCGGTGGCTGGCGGAACAGATGCTCCAGGGCAAGTGGACGCTTTGCGCGAGGCTGGATTTATTCTTGGAACCGCCTACCAGCTCGTCGACGATATTCTCGATGTTTCCTGCAATGAAGCGATCTCCGGAAAAACACTCGGACGGGATGGGGAACGCGGAAAAACCACCGCCATCACGGCCACCAAAAACGCGCCCGACAACCCGGTTGATTACATCGATACTCTCCTTGAGGCCTCCACAGCCCAGCTCGCGGAATGGCCCGATTTGCAAGCATCATGGAGCAACTTTTTGAACGTGACAATGAAACCCGTACTTAGTAAACACCTATCCGCAAGATAAGCCTTGAGACGCCGCGAATTTGGGCAGATCCAGCATATATGAGTGTTTTTATAACGATTTATGTAAAATCTGCTTTTCACCGTCGGGGCGAATTGATAAATAGGCACGCATCATTTGAAACTGAAACCAAGCGAGGAACCTGTTTTGGCTGAATTCAAGATTAAAAAAGGCTTCGACATAAAGGTGTTAGGAAAACCAGCACCCCATATCGAGGATTACACAGACGCACAACTATTTGCTGTCTACCCCTCCGAATTCGAAGGACTCAAACCACGCCTAAAGATTGCGGCGGGCGACACCGTAAAGCGCGGCGAAGTTCTCTTTGAAAACAAGAAAAACGAAAAAATGCTGTTTCGTTCACCCTGTTGCGGAACCATCAAGGCGGTCAACCTCGGGACACGGCGAGCTCCCATGGAAATCCTGATTGAGCGCGCCGAACAGGAAGACCGCGTCACGTTTGAAACCTACACCCGCGACACCGTTGGTAAACTCTCCCGCGAACAGGTGGTCGACCATCTACTCAACACGGGAATGTGGCCGCTCATTAAGCAGCGCCCCTTCAGTAAAATTGCCGATCCGGAAAGCACGCCCAAGGCCATATTCATTAATGCGGCGAACTCCGCGCCCTTCCAGGCCGACTTCAGCCTGGTGTTGAAAGGCGACGAAGAAGCCTTTCAAACCGGAATCAACGCATTGTCCAACCTGACCGAAGGCAAAGTTTATCTCTGCAAGTCGGCCGGATCGGAAATCCCCGATTTTGGGAATGCCGAGAGCCACACCTTCTCTGGAAAATATCCTTCGGGCAACACCAGCGTACACATCAACCGCATCAGCCCAATCCTGCCGCACGACACCGTCTATACCCTTGCGGCACAAGATGTGATCCTGATTGGAAAGTTGCTCGTCACCGGCGAGCTTCCCCGCACCAAAGTGGTTGCGCTGGCTGGGCCGGCGGTCAAAGAAGAGTTCCGAAAATATTATCGCGTGCCGCTCGGTGCCAATCTGCAACCGCTGTTTGAAAAGGCCATCGACAGCCGTATTGAAGTTCGCATTATTAATGGAAACATCCTTTGGGGCGACTCAATCAGCGCCAACTCCGGTGTCCGCTACTATGGCTCCGAGTTTTTTGTGTTGGAAGAGGATCGCTCTCGCCACCTGATGGGCTGGACGATGCCGGGGCTACTCCAATACAGCTCTCACCGCGTCAACCTATCCACGTTGCTCTGCAAAGCGAAAAGCTGGAAGCTCGGCACCAGCCTCAACGGAAGCCACCGTGCCATGGTGGTTACCGGATGGATGGATCGGCACCAACCCCTTAATATCATGACCGACTATCTCATCCGCGCCGCACTGGCGCACGATACAGATGAAATGGTCCAGCTGGGCATCCTTGAAACAGACCCCGAAGATTTTGCGTTGGCCGCCTTTGTCGACCCCCACAAAACCGATGTCTGCGGAATCATCAAAACAGGCCTCCAGGAAATCGAAGAGGAAGGAATCTAATGAAATTTTTATTCGACTTTATGGATAAGAACATCGCCCCGCTTTTTGAAAAAGGCGGAAAATTCGAGCGGCTCTATCCCCTGTTCGAGGCCGGCGACACATTCACCCGCACCCCGGCCGATGTCACCCCGAGTGCACCGCATGTCCGCGACTCGATCGATCAGAAACGTTTGATGGTCTTCGTGGTCTACGCCCTCCTGCCGTGCCTCTTCTTCGGCATCTGGAATGCGGGACACCTCTTCAATATCAACAACAACGTTGAAGGTGCCACATTCCTGACCGCCATGCTACGCGGTGCGGCGATGGTGCTGCCGATTGTGATGGTCTCCTACATAGTGGGTGGCGTGTGGGAAGTCCTTTTTGCCATCGTTCGCCGCCACGAAATCAATGAAGGCTTCCTTGTAACCGGCATGCTCTTCCCTCTGGTTCTCCCCCCCACCCTTCCTTTATGGCAGGTGGCGGTGGGCATCTCGTTCGGCATCATTATCGGCAAGGAAATCTTTGGCGGGGTTGGCTTCAACATCCTCAACCCGGCCCTGACGGGGCGCGCCTTCCTCTTCTTCGCCTATCCGGCGCAGATCTCGGGCGACAAGATATGGATTGGTTCCGCCAAAACCGCACTCGACAACAGCTTCCTCGGGAAAGTCATGGAAAACGTCGATGGCGTCACAGCAGCCACTCCACTGGCGGTTGCCGCCGCTGCTGAAAAGGGAACGGATGCGATTGCCGCTCTCGGGGATGCTGGCTTCACCCTTTGGAACATGACCGCCGGAACCATATCCGGCTGTATCGGCTCCACCTCCGCCATCGCGATTGTGCTGGGTATGGTCTTCCTGTTGATCACCGGCATTGCCTCCTGGCGGGTCATGCTCAGCGGGTTGATTGGGGTGGTGGCCATTGGAGGCCTCTTCAATATCCTTCCGGCCGAGCAATTCTCAGCCTTCTCGCAACTCCCCTTCTACTACCATTTGGTGATGGGCGGCTTCTTGTTCGGAATCGTCTTCATGGCCACCGACCCGGTCTCCTGCGCCGCCACCAACACCGGCAAGTGGATCTATGGCTTCCTGATTGGCGGGCTGACCGTGTTGATCCGCGTCGCCAACCCCGCCTATCCCGAGGGTGCGATGCTCGCGATCCTATTCATGAATGTGATGGCACCGTTGATCGACCACTTCGTTGTTCAGGCGCACATCAAGAAGAGAACAGCTTATGCGAGGGCTTTGAACAATGCGTGAAGATACTAGAACCATTCTATTTGCAGCCATCATCTGCGTAACCTGCAGCCTGTTGCTCTCCGGCACGGCCGCCGGATTGAAAAGCCGTCAGGATGCCAACAAGGCCTTTGACGTGAAACGCAACATTGTCAAGGCCTTCGGCATCGATATTTCAGATAAGAAAGAATGGA
>JAOZKS010000209.1 GCA_029935255.1 Pontiella sp. | reverse complement strand
AACCGCCGACCACCGACATGCGCTCCGACTGACCGTACGGTTCGCACACCGCACCAACCGAATTCTACGCAGTACGAACCTGCTCGAAAATTCATGGATGTTGGTGTAGGAAAATATCAAGGCAACGAATTCGACACCCACAATGGTCGTTGGTGCTCTGTTTACCAATGCATTCTGGAAGGTTGAAACCCAACCATATAAGAACTCTTTTTTCTGGGTGACAGGGGCGGGACCGGAGGGGAAAAGAAGGCGGCCTTTTTCAAAGCCGTCTACTGCGATACCGACCCGTGATTCCAAACAGCAAGGGACAACGCTGCCGCGTCAGCTGATTGCAGAAACCGATTTTCCCATGATGCCGATTCTACCGGACAAAAACAACCGATCAGACAAGTTTTTCAGCAATATCCGACTATTTCACAGCTAGAGCATCCTATCGTGGCAGGTAAATATATATACAATCTGTCCCTCATTTAAACAGGAGACCGAATTTTATGAATGGAAAAGAGATTCTACTCGCCGCTATACAGGGAAAAGAAACCGAGCGCCCCGCATGGTTGCCGTTTGTCGGATGCCACGGAGGGTTCTTGATCGAAAAGACCGCAACAGAATATCTCCAGTCGGCGGAGCTAATCGTTAAAGGCCTTCTGAAAGCAAAATCATTATACAAACCCGACGGATTGCCGGTCATGTTCGACTTGCAGGTCGAAGCCGAAATCCTCGGCTGCGACCTACACTGGGCAGACGAAGTTCCCCCCGCCGTAACCAGCCATCCGCTGGCGATGGGCAAGACGATTTCCGACCTGCCGGAACTCGATGAAACCAAAGGGCGCTTCCCCATCGTGGTTCAGGCATTGGAAACCCTGAAGAAAGAGATCGGCGACGACACCGCGCTGTATGGCTTGATTTGCGGCCCGTTCACCCTCGCCCTCCACCTGCTCGGAAACGATATCTTCCTCGACATGTACGACGAGGAAGACGAAGTCATTGCCGTCATTGATTACTGCGCCGATATTTGCATCAAGTCAGCCGATATCTATCTCGACCATGGCGCAGACGTCATCGGCGTGGTCGATCCAATGACCAGCCAAATTTCCCCAAACCATTTCGTGCAGTTTGTTACACCGGCCATGAATAAAGTTTTCGATCATATTCGGGCTCGCGGCGGAATCTCCTCGATCTTTGTCTGTGGCGATGTGACCCGCAACCTAGAAGTCATGGCACAAACCACCGCCGACAATATTTCTGTCGATGAACAGATCGACATGGTGCACCTTCGCGAACTCTGCGAAGCGCAAGCAAAGTCCTTCGGCGGAAACATCAAGTTGACCTCGGTCCTGTTATTGGGCGATGAAGAGGACACCAAAATGGAAGTGCTCGACATCATGAACCAGAGTGGCAAAAAAGGCTTCATCCTTGCTCCCGGTTGCGACCTTCCCTACGCCGTTCCCTCGCAAAACCTAAAGGCCGTTTCAGAAATGGTGCACGACGAATATGCTCGTGAAACCGCAAAATCGCTACAAGCCAAAGAAGCGGACTCGTTCGATGACATCGCCCTACCCGACTATCACGGTGCTCGTGCGGTCGTGGTCGATGTAATCACGCTCGACTCCACCTCCTGCGCCCCGTGCCAATACATGATGGAAGCCGTCGAAAAAGCCGCCGAAGCCGCAATGGTCAAAGTGTGGATCAACGAACACAAAATCAAGGTTCGCGAAGGGATTGGCATGATGGTCAAGCTCGGCGTCAAAAACCTGCCGACCATCTGCATCAACGGCGAACCAACCTTTGCATCGATCATCCCCGACCAAACCACGTTGGTAAAGGCGATCGAAAAAGCCGCGCTGGACAAAATGGCGGAAGAACACTAAAGAACATTTTTGATTGCCGTTTCGTGGAAGCCCGGCGATGTCGACCTTCATTTAAGACGGTCGCAGACCCTTAAATCGGAAACAACTATGATTCCTATCTGTTTAATAACCGGGTTTTTGGGAACGGGGAAGACAACGCTACTTAAACGCATCGTGGCCGAGAACCGCGACCAGAAACTGATCTATCTGATCAACGAATTTTCCGCGCTCGACGTGGATGGTGCCATCGTCTCGGAGGAGAATCCAGACGTGGTATCCATCCCCGGCGGAAGCATTTTCTGCAAATGCCTCGTCACCGAGTTCATCGGACAAATGACTACAATCTATAAGCAGCACGCCGATGCCGAAGGCGTGGTGATCGAAGCCAGCGGCATGGCCGACCCGCGCGTGATTGCCGACATGCTTCGCGAAACGAAGCTCGACCAGCATTTCGAGCTGGCCAACATTCTAACCATCGTGGAGCCACGTAGCTTCCGGGCCCTGATCCACACTCTGCCCAATATTATTCGCCAAGTGGAAGCCGCCGATCTCGTCCTGCTCAATAAGAGCGACCTGTTCGACGAAGACCGACTCACCGCAACCGAACAGGCCATTCGCAACATCAAAAACAACGTTCACCTCGTGCGCTGCGTGAAGGGCGAAGCCGATTTCCAACTCTTCGAAAACCCCGGACCCCACACCGAGCTGCACGGCGACTACGCCAAGTGCCGCGATCCAAACTATTCGGCCTTCTCCATTGAACTACCCCACCCGCTCGACCCGACGGTGCTTGAAACCTTCATCCGCGAAAACGAAGAGGCGGTCTATCGCGTGAAAGGCTATTTCCAATCTCTGAAAGGCCCGATCTATTTCGACTATTCCAAGGCCGGCTTCAGCATCACCCCGGCAGAATCGGGAAAGACGCAGGGTCTGGCATGGATCGTACGCGGCGGAAGCGAAGAAGGTTTGAATACGAAAGCTGTGTGCGATACTCTCTCTAAAAACAACTAACCGGAGAGTCCACCATGCACGATACCATCAAGAACCTTCTGAACGAACGCCCCATCATCATCGATGGCGCATGGGGAACGGAACTGCAAAAACAGGGACTCAAACCCGGCGAATCCCCAGAGGCGCTGAATTTGGAACACCCGGAAATAGTTGAGGCCGTCGCTGCATCCTATGTCTCCGCAGGAAGCCGAATCATCATCACCAACACCTTCGGAGGAACCCGGTTTACACTGGAACGCCACGGACTGGCCGACCAGGTGACGGAAGTCAACCAAGCCGGAGCGCAAATCTCCAAACGCGCGGCGGGCGACAAGGCGCTGGTCTTTGCTTCGGTCGGCCCTACCGGAAAAATGCTGATGATGGGCGATGTGACCGAAGAGGAATTGCTGGCCGCCTTTTCCGAGCAGGCACAAGCGCTACTCGCCGGAGGTGCGGATGGACTTGTAATTGAAACCATGTCCGACCTTGAAGAAGCCAAGATTGCCCTCAAGGCCTGCAAGTCCACCGGCCTGCCCGTTGTCGCCTCCATGGTCTACGATGCCGGAGCGGATCTTGACCGCACCATGATGGGTGTCACAGTAGAACAGGCCGCCACGGAACTCACCGAAGCCGGAGCGGATGTAATTGGCTCCAACTGCGGACAGGGCATCGAAGGCTTCGTGAAACTCTGCGCCACGATGAAGAAGCACACCGACCTTCCGATCTGGATCAAAGGAAATGCAGGCCTTCCGGAAATGGTCGATGGAAAAGCCCTCTACAAAACCACGCCGGCGGAATTTTCATCGTTCGCACAACCCCTGCTCGATGCCGGTGCCGACTTGAGCGGCGGATGTTGCGGCACCAGCCCCGAATTTATCCGCACACTGAGAATCTTCCTTAAAAAGGATGGAGACGAGCATAGTGCCGTCAATGCCCGCCTCCCTCACGGCAAGGTCGGTTTTCAGCTCAATAATCATGTTTTTTAGCTCCTTTAACTGTTTTTTTACCCGATTTGGGCCGGTTTTCAGGGGTTTAGAGGGGGTATTTGCAGCGTTTCATCCATTTTGAACGGGTTTTAACCTCCTCCAGGTGCTACCACAGCTGTCATAAAGATCAGGCAGCCTTGGCACAAACAACCGCCCCGCCCCATTCTTTGCAGGCACTTTGGAACGCACATCCGTTGCAGGCAAAACTCTCCAGACTCGGATAGAACAGCTCATTTTTGACGATGGATTCCGCCTTCGCCGCCAAGGCTCCCAACAGCTCCCAACTGGCCGGAGTCCGGGTAGTGAGATGGCTCTCGAAAACCGGTGTCTTGTTCTTCACCGCCACATCGAACCTGACCGCTGGATTAATCCCATACTTTTGCTGGTACGCCATCGAGTAAGCCGTAGCCTGCAAACTCTTTTCAGCCTTAGTTTTCGCCCAGCGTGTCGCTGCCGTTTTCCAATCTATGACCAAAGGTTTCCCCTCCTTTTCCACCACCAGATCAAACTCGCCGACCAAAGGTTTCGATAGGAATTTTCCTTGATGCACGATAGGCACACAGAAGACCTCGCCTACCTCGATCACCTTCTCGGTATCATCTATGGTTTCGTAGGCAACCTTGATTAGTCCTCTTCCCTGCTTTTCCACGCCATCAGCATCCAGTTTTCCATATAGGATATTTTCCTCAGCAGATGACCTTCGCCAATCCTGAGTAATCATCTCCTGTGCCTCTTCGAGGCTGAAGGGTACGGCCAGTTTACGCGCCATGAATACCTGGTCCAACGTGCGGTGATAGACGGAGCCTGCTACGAGGTTTACTGAGGTGTGCGTAGGAACGAGCTTAGCGATCTTCTGGAAATACCACTGTAGTGAACAGATATTGAGTAAACTATTGAGCGAGCTAAAGCTCCAGTGGGGTCTCTTTCTTAATTCTTGTAAGGTCATAGTGTTCTCCTTGATTTATTAAGTTTTGGAACAGCGTTCCAAACCTGTTTTAAATGTAATAAAAAGCCCAGCAATCCACTGGGGACTACGGGGCTACTGATTGATTTACTCGATGATTCTAAGCGGCCTGCTTCAACACATCTACAAACTTGCTGGCATCCTTTTTGGATAGTTCGTAGATGGATTCCACTTGGAATAACGTAGCCACTTCCTGATTCAGATCGGCCAGTCGTTTTTCACTGGCTTTTCCTAGGTCGAGGATGTATTTGACCTGTTTGTTGCTGGCCTTTGAGGCATTGT
>JAOZKS010000208.1 GCA_029935255.1 Pontiella sp. | reverse complement strand
GATTTCGGACTTCGGATTTCGTATTTCAACCGGTTCATGCCTGTTGAATCCGGCGCTGCAAACGCCAGCCTCGGAGTGTGAACGCAATGCGGTCGAGCAAGGGAGAAAACAGATTTCCAATAAGCACGGCGAAAACGAGGGCTTCCGTGTAGTAGGTATAATGCCGGATGAGCGCGTTGCTCACGCCGATAATGATCCCGATCGCAATTTTACCACTTTTGCTGATTGGGGTTGAGACGGGATCGGAAACAATAAATACCGCGCTGAAAAGGGTGGCGCTTGAAAGAAGGTTGAACAGTACGGGCTCGCCGAGGGTGGCGCTGGTCGCTGCGAAGGCCAGCAGGAAGGCCGCCGGCAGGCGCCATGCAATGATACCCCTCCAGCATAGGATGCCGCCGAGCAACAGAAGAATGAGCGGGAAGGTTTCTCCCGGACTGCCGGGCACGAGCAGAAATAGTTCCTCCCACGTGCCGTCAATGCGGCCAAACAGCAGGGTGGGAAGTTCGAGCGTAAACCCTTCGCTGGCGAATAACTCCTGCGGGGTGGCCGTGGAGATAACATCCGCCGTGGGCGTGCCCCAATCAACGGTTTGGCTGGGATAGACCATCATTAAGAAAAAACGCCCGGCCATGGCGGCATTAAAGCGGAGCGGAATTCCGGCCATGGGAAGTTTTACGAGCCAAACGGCGATCAAGATGGAAAACAGCATGGGAAGAACGGGCATGGAGGGGGGGACGCTGGCGGCAATGAGCGCAGCGGTTAGACCGGAGCTGACACAGTTTGGTTTTAGCTTTCTTCGGACGAGTAATACGTAGGCTGCCTCGGCCAGCATACCGAAGAGCGTATAGCCCAGAAGGTGAATCGCAAAAGGGGAATGGTAGAGAATGCTATAAATGGTACAAGGAACCATTAGTGCGGCAAGCGCCCATGTCGCCATGCTGGAGCCACGCGGTCCGGTGCGAAGGAAAGGACTTACGATAGGCATTTTTTCCCCTCGATGAGCGTGTGCACCAGCGGGATCCGGGCGGGGCAGATGGCCGAGCAGGCTCCACAGAGGAAGCACTCGGTCATTTGGGCCCGAAACGCGGTGGATTTTGTTTTTCTTTTCTGGATGAATTCGGTGAGTGCGAAGGGGTGAAGATCCAGCGGACAGGCGGTGTTGCAGGCCCCGCAGCGAATACAGTTGTGCTCTAGGCCTTCGAAGGGTTCTCGGTCGAGAATGATGAGCGAGGTTGTTGTCTTTTCAATGCAGTCATCGCCCGTCACTTCGTGCCCCATCATGCGTCCCGAGGCGGTGATGAGGTGCCGGTCCGGGTCGTAGGCGAGGTGGGTGGTTTCGAGCACCTCGCTGATCGACAGACCCACGGGAGCGATGATGTTTTTGTAGAATCCGGTCGAGGGCATGCTCAGGGTGAGTGGGCGCTCTACGACGGGGATGCCATCGACAATGGCCCGGCCAATGGCACGCAGCGATACGACGTTTTGAACGAGGTAGCCAAGTTGGTAGGGGCGCACACCGGGAGGTGGCATTTTCCCGATAAGCTTTTTGAGAATCAGCTTTTCCGCGCCAGCGGGATAGCGGTCGGGGAAGGGAATGATGCTGTACTCGGGATAGAGTTTCCGAAGCATGGACCGTTGATCCGGGTTGTTCTTCACCGCCAGCACCACTTGCTTTGCTCCGATGGCCTTGGCGCTGGCATTGGCACCTGCCTGAACCCAGAGGGGGTGGTGCAGCAGTACGGTTTGGTCGATTGTGATGTCGGGTTCGCATTCAACTCCGTTGATGACGAGGGTGTGTGCTCCAACACTGGCACGCATTTTTTCCGAGGCGGGAAATCCGCTGCCTCCCATGCCGACGAGCCCGATTTCATCGAGGAAGTCCGGGAAGGTTTCGGGGTCGATTTCCTCCAGCCCCGGGAAAATGCGTTCCGGTGCGGGGAAGGGGTTTTCCAGAGGGCGTATTGCGCATTGCGTCTTGCGTATTGCTTTAGCGAGGTGCATTGGGATTATGGATTCTTTTTGGGCCAGTTGGGGAGAGCTTCCATTTCGAGGGCGGTTCGGCGGGCCATATAGTTGAGATAGCCGGAGGTTTTTATGCCATAGCGCGTTGCGCCGGTCAGGCCGTCCACCGCTGACTTTTCAGCGTGGGGGTCGAACGGGATGCCTTTAAATTGCTTAAGGATGGCGAGGACTTGTTTGCGATCCTTTGCGTTCTTGATTTTTCCAATGTCCGGGAAATGCGCCTCGTGCAGGATGAAGCCATCTGCCGTTTTGTGAACAATGACGACTCCGGTGATGGGCTTGAAGGATTCGATCTCTCGGTGGGCGATCCCTACCTTGGGTTTACCCGTTGAGTCGTAGCCAATAAACATGCGTTCGATGGTGCGGGAGTAGGGGGCATCAGAGGCCTTGACCTCCAGATCCTCCATTGCATGGCCAATCAAAGAGGCCATATCGGCTGCTTGCACGGCAAAACTTCCGAGCCATAGCATACCTATGGTTAACACCCTAAATACCATCATTCAACTCCACAATTAAAAGGACGCAAGAAGATACGGGTTTGGGACTCCGAAACGCAAGCGAATACGGGCTAATCCGTGAAACGCAGGCCATCTTTTCAGGTCAGGAATTCCGAAAAAAAAAGCGGTGCATGAGGATTGACGCAAAAGACGCGGTTGAGTACTGTTCCGGCTCATTTTTAACAGAAACGGCAGTTTCTTAACCTAAAAGGAAAGGTGCTAAACATGGCTACTAAAGTTGGTATTAACGGTTTCGGCCGTATCGGACGTATGGTTTTCCGCGCAGCAGCTGCACGCGAAGACATTGAAATCGTAGGAATCAACGATCTGTTGGACGTTGACTACCTCGCATACATGCTCAAGTACGACTCTGTACACGGTCGTTTTGCTGGGACAGTTGAAGTTAAAGACGGTTCCCTCGTTGTGAACGGTTCCACCATCCGCATCACCGCTGAGCGTGATCCGGCCAACCTGAAGTGGGGCGAAGTCGGCGCTGAAGTGGTTGTGGAGTCCACTGGATTCTTCCTGACCGACGAAACGGCACGCAAACACATCGAAGCCGGCGCGAAGAAAGTCATTCTTTCCGCTCCTTCCAAGGATGCCACCCCTATGTTTGTTTGTGGAGTTAACACCGGCAGCTATGCTGGACAGGACATCGTTTCCAACGCTTCCTGCACCACGAACTGTCTGGCTCCGATTGCCAAGGTTCTGAACGACAAGTTCGGCATCGACAAAGGCCTGATGACCACCATCCATGCCGCAACCGCCACACAGAAAACCGTCGACGGTCCTTCCATGAAAGACTGGCGCGGTGGACGTGGAATCCTCGAAAACATCATTCCTTCCTCCACGGGAGCGGCTAAAGCGGTAGGTAAAGTGATTCCGGAACTCAACGGCAAGCTGACCGGCATGGCCTTCCGTGTTCCGACCTCCGACGTTTCCGTGGTTGACCTGACCGTCACCCTGAAAAACGAAACCTCCTACGAAGACATCTGTGCGGCCATGAAGGAAGCTTCCGAAGGTTCCATGAAGGGTGTTCTGGGCTATACCGAAGACATGGTTGTTGCAACCGACTTCCGCGACGAAGAATGCACTTCCGTGTTCGATGCCAAAGCTGGCATCCAGCTCGACGGCACCTTCGTGAAGGTGGTTTCCTGGTACGACAACGAGTGGGGCTACTCCTGCAAGGTTCTCGACCTGATCAACGTAATCGTCGGCTAAATGCCGCGGTAACCGCGATTCAAAAAAGCGTCCCGTTCCGGGGCGCTTTTTTTGTGCTTACATTGGTTCCATTCCTGCTTATGCTTCCACCATGGATTTTATCAACCAGTTAATTTCAAACTTAGGTGCTTTCGCCCCGTATGCCTGCATCATCCTCTTCCTGTTGGCCAGCTTGCTGGTGGTTTGGCGGTTGGAGGAGTTGTCGAGGCAGGGCGTGGAAGGCACGGTGTTGGGAACGATCTTCATGCCGTTCTGCTCGGGCATGGGAAATCTGGTCTTTGCCTGGGTGCTGGCCCGCAATGCGGGCGACGGGAACGACGTGGTGCTTAACTGCCTGTTCAACAACGTCACCAACTTGACCTTGCTGGTCGCCGCTCCGGTATTGATCTGGAGCATGGCGAGTATTCCCCGAAAAAAAAGCCAGGCGGCCCTGCGCGAATTCCGGATCGGGCGACTATCGCTGGCGCTTAATTTGGTGGGCGTGTTTTTCTTCTCCTTCATTCTCTGGGCACTGGCGCTCGACGGGGAGATCGCGCGCACGGACGGCATCGTATTGCTGGCGCTGTTTGTTTTTTGGCAGTGCTTCCACATCTACGACGTGAAGAAAACCAACCTGCTCAAGAAGAAAGCCTATCCCAAAACGCTGGTGCTGGATATTGCACTGCTATTGCTAGGCGCATTCCTTGTGTTCGTCAGCACCGACTGGCTGGTGCAGTGGTTCCAGGGGTTTGAGGAAGGGCGACTTCCGGCGGGATTCCTCGGCTGGGCGAGTGGTGTGCTGATGGTGCTGCCGAACGCGCTGTTGGCATTTTATTATGGGGCGCGGGATCGGATGGACGTGGTCTACACCTCGCAGTCCGGCGACGCCCACATGTGCATTCCGTTTTGCATTGGGCTGTTTGCCGTATTCCACGGTATCCCGACCGAGGCCTTTCTACAGCAGTCGCTCTGGATTCTGATGGGGCTGAGCCTCGCGCATCTGGTTTTCGTTGCGGTGCTCGGTCGCCTTCCGCGCTTCGCGGCGGCACTCTTCATTGCCGCGTTTGGCTATTTCCTGTGGGTGGGAATAAGTTTGTAAAGGTTTGTAGTTCCGCCTTCAGGCGGCCATTCCTCAGAGCCGCCTGAAGGCGGAACTACAAACCTTTTCTACATGCCTTTCATCGGATCGGCGATGAGCACTTCGACCAACCCCTTATGAATCGTCCGCTTCGGAACCTATTTGCCCACGGAACGGGATTAGCTGGCACTGATGAGGCGGATGGCATCGAGGCGCAGTCGGGCGGCAGCCAGTTTTTCGTCGAGTTCGGTGATGGCATCGCGTGCGTGGGCGAGT
>JAOZKS010000207.1 GCA_029935255.1 Pontiella sp. | reverse complement strand
TCCATGCGGCTCATCGTCGTGTCCTGGAACGGCATCGAAATATCCATTGAACTCGACACATCCACCACGAGCTCAATCGCAATCCCTTCTTTTGGGATGCCCTGGGTCATATCCTGCCGCTGCGGTCGTGCGAGTGCAAGAATCAGAAAAACCAGCGCCAGTGCCTGCAACCAAAAGAGCAGGGGCATACATTGCTGCCGTAGGGTGCGCGGAACTTTCTTGAACGCCACCAGCGATGAAAATCCCAGTGCTGAACCTGCGCTTCGCCGAAGGTGGTCGACGATCATCTTCGCCACAGGGAGGAGGAAGAGCAGCATCCATGGAAGGGCTAGTCGCATGGCTCCTCCTTCGTGCTTCCAACAAACTCGCGAACAAACCGCTCTGCTTCTTCAGTGAACCCATCGGGAACCCGGTTTGAAAACCGGACAACTTCACCGCCCTCAAGAAACTCCTTCAGCCGAGGGGTCAGTCCTCGGAATTCAGTACCCCCAAGTATAGGAAGAATCTCGGCAGTGGTTTTGCCAATCAGGGGAAGATTAAACCGATTCTCGATATACTCGCGCAGGATGCGGTTCAACTCGTGAATGCGGGCGATGGGTTCGGTAGGTAGATCTTCGAGTGCCTGCACCGCGGCTTCGTGCGGGGGAATAATGACGATGCATTTGGATTTCCGGCTGCGCCTGATGAGTATGGAAATGCCGGTTGTTGCGATGGCCAGTCCAAGCACAACCCATCCGATTCGTTGTTTGCGTTTTTGTTCAGGCAATAAGGCGGCAGGGGCTGCGATATCCTTGATCTCAAAGGTATCGAGTCCAAGCGGCAGAATGGAGCGCACCTGAATGGAGAGGGGCGCGGTTTGAATGGTTTGGTTTCCGGCAAGAACTTCCAAAGGCTGAAAAACCACTTCGCCGGGACGTTCAGGAACGAGGGTCCATACCTGCCGGTGCAGCGTTTTACCGTTGCTCAGTTTTTGCTGCGGTTCGGAATAGCTCCCTGAAATGGAGAAGGCTTCGGAGAAGGTTCCCGCCTCAGGAAAAACCACGTCGATGCGGGGTGGTGTCTGCACATCGAGCATCAGTTGGATCTTGCCCGAGGAGGTAATGTTGGTTTCGCTGACCGAGAGGATCACCGTGACGGACCCCCGTCGATATTGCCGAGAAAGCGCGGGTTCGGAAGCCGTGGATTGTTCAGCGGGCTCTTTCGCGCAACCGCATAACAGAATCAGGAGCGTTGGTGCGAGGAACCTGCTCATAGGGTCTGCCTCCGTTCGCGGGTCTGGAAGAAGCGGATGAGGTCGCTCATATAGTCGCGGTCGGTACGGATGTCGATTTGGTCGATGTTGAACCGGGCGAGGGTGGCCTTGAGTTCGAGGTGGCGGGCGCGAGCGGTGATATTGAACTTTTTGCGGGCTGTGGCGCTGGCGGTATCGACGAGGATTTGCTCGCCGGTTTCGGTGTCGGAGAGGGAAACGAGCCCCGTGTTGGGAACGTCGAGTTCGCGGGGGTCGGTGATGGTGATGGCGATGAGGTCGTAGTGAATGGCGGCAAGTTTGAGGGCTTTGTCGTAGTCCGAATCCTGGAAGTCGGAAATAAGAAAGGTGACGCATTTCTTTTTGACCATCTTGCCAAGGTAGTCGAGTGCGCAGGGGATGCAGGTGCCTTTGCGTTTTGGTTTGAAGCTGAGGATTTCGCGGATGATATGCAGGACGTGGAGCTGGCCTTTGTCGGGAGGAATGAAGAGTTCGATTTCATCGGTAAAGATGATGAGGCCGACCTTGTCGTTGTTTTTGATGGCGGAAAAAGCGAGCAGGCCGCAGAGCTCGGCGGCGGTTTCGTTCTTGGTCTTTTCGGTCGATCCGAAGGTTCCGGATGCGGACATGTCGACGAGGAAAAAGAGGGCTTGTTCGCGTTCCTCGATGTAGCGCTTGACGAACGGTTTCCCGGTGCGGGCGGTGACGTTCCAGTCGATGGTGCGGACCTCATCGCCGGGTTGGTATTCGCGGACTTCGTCGAATTCCATTCCCCGCCCTTTAAAGACGCTTTTATATTCGCCGCCAAGCAACTCATCAACCACCTTGCGGCTGATGATATCGATCTGGCGCACCTTTTTAAGGAGGTCGGTATGGCTCTTCGTAGTCATAGGTGTGGGGCGTGACGAGTGAGGCATGGCCCAAAAAAATCCCGGCTCATGTTTCGTATTTCATTCTACGGAACTTCCACGGTTTCCAGAATCTGCTTCAAAATGTCTTCCGAACTTTTTTCTTCGGCGGCGGCTTCGTAGGTGAGAAGGATGCGGTGGCGGAGCACATCGAGCGCAACATCTTTGACATCTTGCGGGACGACGTAACCCCGGCCATTGAGCATGGCGCGGCCGCGGGAGGCGACGGCGAGGAAAATGCTGGCGCGCGGCGAGGCGCCGTAGCGGATGAGGTCGGCGCAATCGAGGCCGAAGTGGGCGGGGTCGCGCGTGGCCTGAACGAGGTCGAGAATGTAGTGCTCAAGTTTTTCGTCCATGAAGACATCGTCGACCATGCCGCGCAGGCGGGTGATGTCGGCCACTTCCATGACGGCATTCACGGAGAGATCGACCTTGGTTTTCCCCATGCGTTTGAGGATGCGGTGCTCCTCGTCCTTGGAGGGGTAGACCACATTGAGCTTGAACATGAACCGGTCGACCTGCGCTTCCGGCAGGTGGTAGGTGCCCTCTTGTTCAACGGGGTTCTGCGTGGCCAGCACAAGGAAGGGTTCGTCGAGCTTGTAGGTTTGGTCGCCGATGGAGACTTGGTGCTCCTGCATGGCTTCGAGCAGCGCGCTCTGTACCTTGGCGGGGGAGCGGTTGATTTCATCGGCGAGGATAATGTTGCTGAAGATGGGTCCCCTGTGCGGGGTGAACTCGGTGGTTTTCGGGTTGTAGATCATGGTGCCGATAAGGTCGCCGGGGAGCAGGTCGGGCGTGAACTGGATTCGGTTGAATCCGGCGTGCAGGGTCTGTGCGAGGGTGGTGACGGCGAGGGTTTTTGCAAGCCCGGGGATTCCTTCGATAAGCACATGCCCGTTGCAGAGTAGAGCCAGCAGTAGGCTTTCGATCAGATCTTCCTGACCAATAATCACTTTGGCCACCTCATCGCGGACCTGCTGGAGAACCGCACTCTCCTGTTGGTAGCGTTCGTTTATTTTCACAAGTTCTTTATGCATGGGAAGCCTTTTTGTTTGTCTGATGGAAATATAAACCTGCCGCCGGAGATAGACAGAAAAGAAACGCCCTAATTACAGGTATTTGGACAAACTTTCCTTTTTTTAGAGGGAACTCGCGTGGAGATAAAAGTTCTATCACAAGCTTGCCCGAATTTCCTCGTGGATCTACCATGACTTTAGAAGGAAGGAGGTCTATATGAGTGTGCGAAACGTTAAATTTAACGACGCTAACTTTGATGTGGAAACTCGGGAGGGCTTGAGCGTGGTTTGTTTCGAGGATCCCCGGGCATTGGAGTGTCGAAAAGAGTCGGTTCTTGTTGAACAGGCCGCGAGTTCGATAGCCGAGTGGGTCAAGATGGGAAATTGTGACATAGAAAACTGCCCCAAGTTGGCCGAGCGCTTTCGGGTAACCAGTATTCCAACGATCCTTATTATCAAGGACGGAAAGGAAGTGGAGCGGTTGACGGGGTTCCGACATGAAAAGGCCCTGATTAAACATCTGCAAAAACATCTTTAGGGCTCTCGGTTGGTTGTTGCATCAGTACGGGAAAGAAAGCGGGACACGACCGCAAGATACCTGTCCTCTTCTTCTATATGGGGAATGTGCGAACTCTCTTCGAAGATCACTTGTTGCGAGCCCTCAATTCCTTGGTGAAGGGTTTCGGAGCATGCGGGGGTGATTTCGTCCTGACGTCCAGCCAGAATAAGGGTGGGAACGGCTATTTTGGATAGCTGATCCGTACAACTCCAGTCTCGTAGATTTCCTGTAATAACCAGTTCATTCGGACCATTCATGGTTTCATAAACGGGGTTGTCTTTCAGGTTTTCAGTCGTGCGGAGCAGATACTTGGGCATCGTGGGCAGGCGACATACATGCCGTTTGTAGAATTCAATAACAGCCTCCCTGTATTCTGGGTTGTGGAAGTCGCCGGTGGCCTCGAAGCGATCCAGGGTTGCACGGATTTCGGCGGGCAGTTCCGACTTCAGGCGTTTGAGCTCCTGTTGCAGTTGGGGCATGCTTGCGCAGGAATCCGCAAGGATCAGGCTATGTACACCGCAGGGCTGGGTGAGCATGTATTCAAGGGCCAGTATGCCGCCCCAGGATTGGCCGAACAGATGTATCTGCCGCAGGTTCAAAGCCTCCCGAACGTCATCAACCTCCTCGACAAAACGATCCAGACGCCAGAGAGATCGATCATCGGGCTGGTCGGATTTTCCACAACCGAGTTGGTCGTAGAAAATAACCGGGCGAGCGGGTGCCAGCTTTTCGAGTGGCTCCAGGTAGTCGTGTCCGGAACCGGGGCCGCCATGGAGGATGAGCAACGGAACGGCAGCACCGGAACCGACCCGGCGATACCAGATGCGATGTCCGCTCTTTAGTTGGATTTTCCCTTCTTTCACCTCATCCGTCCGCGAGGCTTTCGGGGGTGATGACGGAGCCGGGGCGGAGCGGGAGGCAGCGCTTTCCGAAGCGTTCGGCAAAGAGCGCCTCCGCCTGCTCCCCGGAGCAGTGGGTCGGGGCGACCCAGCGGGCACCGAGATTTTCCAGCTCTCCGGCAATCGCTTCAATCTCTTCGGCGGGGGAATCCTTCAGATGGAAACCGCCCATCACCAGCATCGGCAGGCCGGGGGCGGTTTCCGCCAACCGCTGGGTGATGGCGACAATGCCGGGGTGGGCACAGCCGGTGATCACAATTTGTTTATCATCTGTTTGCAGAAGCACGGCCTGTTCGTTGCGCGGCCCCTTCATTTCGCCACTAAGCACAACGCCGGGACAAATCGGCATCCGATCCGGGCCAACGGAAACAAGCCGTGCGCCGTGGTTGCGGACTTCATCCTTGAGATGTCGGGAGAGCGAGTCGGGCAGGTAGACCTCCACGGCGGAAT
>JAOZKS010000024.1 GCA_029935255.1 Pontiella sp. | reverse complement strand
CGACTTCGATGCGGATGCCGCGTTGCTTGGCCATATCCATCATGTTGAGCGCCACGACCACAGGTACATTCATTTCCAAGAGCTGGGTGGTGAGGTATAGATTGCGCTCAAGGTTCGAGGCATCGATCACATTCACCACCACGTCGGGGGCGTCGAAGAGAATGTGCTTGCGTGCCACCTCTTCGTCGGGCGAGAGCGCGGAGAAGGAGTAGATGCCCGGCAGGTCAGTGACCTCCACTAGGCCATCGGCATAGTCGTATTCGCCCATAACGCGCTCGACCGTCACGCCCGGCCAGTTTCCAACGCGCTGGCGCGCGCCGGTCAGCGCATTGAATACCGTGGTCTTTCCACTGTTTGGATTTCCCGCGAGGGCGATTTTCAGCTGTTTCATTTTTGTTTTACATCCAATACATCGGCCTCGTTGCTACGCAATACCAACCGAAACCCTTTCACTTCGATTTCGATGGGGCCACCAAACGGAGCCTTGCGAACCACCGTAAATTCGGCATTCCGGGTCAGGCCCATGCGCAACAGCTTCTGGCGATATTGCGGGTCGGACGTGGCGAAATCCTCAACGGTTCCTGTGTCGCCTCTTTTCATTTTTCTCAGTTTCATGTCGTTCCCCGTAATCCTCTTTTAAAAGCCAATCCTAGCTGCATGGTGACCAAATTGCCGCCGGCATCGTCATCCAATTCTTCAAGGCGCATGTATTCGATTGCAATTCGGGCGTTCTGCTGAAATTCATAGGAGGCGACCACCCCATAACTTTGCCCCGGCAATTTATCGCCAAACCCCAATACTGCACCATTGAAGGTGCTGAATAAATCATCGCTTGCTCCATACTTCAGCCCCATGACCACTTTTTCATGCAAGTGTACGGAGCCTTCAAGATTAAAGGCGGTAGGCAAATACGACCCGCCAGCGAGCTGGTAGGCGTTGAGAGCGGAAATATATTCTGCATTAAGTGTGACCCGCCCAAGATAGAGATTGATGAAGGCTCCGGCCCCGCCCTCTTTTTCATAGCCGGGTTGATTGGCGATCTCTTCACCCACCCGGCTCATATTGTAGGTTTCCATTAAATCGGAGAGCCAGTAGACGCCTAGTTTGACCTGTTCCAGCGGAACCATGAAGGCCGAGGCGTAGAAATCGTTGATCGTGCTGTCGCCGCCGCCATCCACCGGTACATCCTTTTCAACATCCCCGTTGAATACGCCCAGATTAAGATCCAGCCACGCATTTTCATAGCCCACCATGGCACTGACTTGGTTCATTTCCCCCAACTCCAGCGTCAGCGGGTCGGAGATGAACACGGTCTCGAAATCACCAAAGGGTTGATAGAAACGGCCCGCCACGAAATCGAAGGGAGTTGAAGAGGAACCGCCCAGCGCGATGTAGGCTTCGTCAAGGTTGTCGTCCTCCCGCGAGTATTGTTCCCACAAAATACCCACATGACCCAACAACCACTCATTCACCGCAACTTCGAGGTCGAATGCGGCCGTGGCCAGCAAAATGTCGCTTTGGTTTTCGCCTCCCATTTTCGAGGCAAACCCCTCCACTTCCAGCAAAACCCCATATTCCAGCCGTTGAAATTCATTGGTTGCCCAGCCCGGAACCTGCTCATGCCCGCGCGGACGTTCAGGTTTATGGGCGGCCACTCCGGTGACCAACAGGAAAAACATAATTAAAATAGCTGCTGATCTATGCATTATTCTCATACCCCCGCTGGCACCGTTGCTCGGCATCCACCACATAGCGATACTGCTTTCCGCAATGGATAATGACTTCCTTCTGGCCTTTTCTGAGGATCTTGAAGTCAATGCGCATTTCGCCATAGCCATCATGCTCCATCAGCATGTTGTACAATGCATTCATCCGTTTTTTCACCTCTTCGTGACAATCCGCCATCGGGCCATTCCCTACTAAAAATTGCGGGGTAATTTAGACGTTATCTAAACAAGGTCAATCCTATTTGCATCTATTTTTTGGTGCGCCTAACATTTTGAAGGCAAGGGTATATTCCACGGGCACTTCATAAGGAAACCGCCCTACTCCACCTCCGGCAGTTTACAGATTTGGCAGCGTTGAGAATCGCACCCCTGCGCCTTGCAGAAATAAGCTTCGGCACTCTCTTGCCAGCTCGCGTTAAAACTGGGGCATTTTTCGGTGTATTCCGCAAAACGGACAAAACGCTGCAGGATATCGTCGGGGATGGTGTGCTCCATTGAACAGGCAAACTCCTCGGCGGCAGCCCGCTCGATCCCCAAGACCTGCGTGAAAAAATGCAATAGCGCCTCGTGTTTAATAGCGATTTCTCCCGCAATTTCGCGGCCATCGTCGGTCAGGGTCACCGAGGCATACGGGGCATAATTCACCAGCCCCTTTTCCGCCAGCGCCTTCAAAGCGCCAGTCACTGAAGCCGCACGAACGCTCAAGCGCTCGGCAATATCCTTCGGGCGCGCGCTCCCCTCCTCCCTCGAAAGAAAAAAGATCATCTCCAAATAGTCTTCCAGACTGGCGCTAAGTTCGGTGGTGTTCATGAATGACTATTACCAACGTGGGCTAGCTAGATTCAATCTAAATAGCTCGCAATCGCGAAGCCAATGAATATCATCCCGCTAATATGGATTTATCAAACCAACTCAAGACCCTTTTCAAGACCCCCACTCAATCACATTCCCCGAAAGCCGAGCTTTCCGTAAAAACCGGTGCAGGTTCAGCCATAAAGGATTTCCAGTGGCTGGAAACCAATATTCCCTGTCAGAAGGCCTGCCCCGCCGGAACCGATATCCCCGCCTATCTCACCGCGATTTCCGAGGGCCATATGGATGAAGCCTATCGAATCAATCTGCGCGACAACGTCTTCCCCGCCGTCCTCGGCCGCGTATGTTCCCGCCCCTGCGAAACCGCCTGCCGCCACGGCTACGAAGGCCTCGGCGACTCGGTGGCCATCTGCTTTTCAAAACGCTCCGCCGCCGACTTCCGCCCGTCAGAACCCATCCTGCTCGATCCCTGGTTTCCAAGCACTGGAAAAAAGGTCGCCGTGATTGGTTCCGGTGTGGCCGGGCTGACGGCCGCCCGCAACCTCACCCTGCTCGGCCACATCGCTACGGTCTATGAAAAACATGGTTCACCCGGCGGAATGCTGAATCAGGGCATTCCCGAGTTCCGCCTGCCGCGCGCAATCATCGACCGCGAAATTGGGCAAATTGTCGCGCTTGGAGTAAACATAATTTGCAACACCGCCATCGGAAAAACCCTGCCGCTCTCCCAGCTTCTGGATGAATTCGATGCCGTCGTGATGGCCGCCGGAACGCTGAAACCCAACCTGCCCGATCTTCCCGGACACAAACTCGATGGCATCCGCCACGGACTCGACTTCCTACTGGAGGTCAACCAAACCGGTTCGTCCAGCATTGGCGAACGCGTTATTGTGATTGGCGGCGGATTCACGGCCATGGACTGCGCACGCACCGCCCGGCGGCTCGGAGCGCAGACGATTGAATGGGACCTCAAGGTATTGTATCGACGCACGAAGGCGGATATGCGCGTCACTCCCGGCGAACTCGAGGAGCTGGAACTTGAAGGCATCCCAGTCGAATGCCACGCCACGCCCATGGCCTACCTCGAACAGGCCGGAAAACTCTGCGGCATGCGCTTCCGCCGTACCGGCACCCACGAAGAATTCGATGTTCCAGCCGATACCGTCCTTCTCGCCACCGGCCAGTTTCCCGACCGTACGTGGACCGATGATTCCGCCAAATGGATTTTTGAAGCGGGAGACTTCGCTCAGGGAGCCTCCTCACTCATCGATGCCATTGGCCATGCCAAGCAAGTGGTCGGGCAGGTCGATGAATTCCTGATGGGCGAAAAGCGGATGAAAAAGGTCGTGTCCGTTGAACCCGGAGTTAAAACGGGACGGACGCGCGAGATGGACTTCATCGAACGCCAGCCCATGCCCTCCCTTCCCATCCCCGGCCGGGATTTGCCAAGCGAGGTTGAACAGGGCTATGACCAAGCCGCCACAACCGAAGAGGCCAAACGATGCTACCGCTGCCACTACAAATTTGAGATCGACCAGGATAAATGCATCAAGTGTGATTGGTGCCTCAAAGCCAAACCGCGCACCGAGTGTATCCTGATGCTCAAAGAGCTTCGCCACGACAACGAAGGCCGGATTGTTTCGTGGAATGCCGTGGATTCCATGCGAGAAATGAACCTCATCTGGATCAACCAAAACGAATGCATCCGCTGCGGCGACTGCCTTTCAGCCTGCCCGGTCGATGCCATAACTCTCCAAAAGGTTTCGCTTTGCACCGAACCGATAATCCACAACACTGAATCCAGTTTAAAGGAGAATCCATGAGCAAACCCACTGTAGTATTCATTGCCGGGGAGCGCCAGCATGCCGGGAAAACCGTCACCAGCCTCGGTATCATCTCCGCACTGTGCAACCACATTGATCCGGCGGATATCGGCTACTTCAAACCCGTCGGCCAAGAGCTCGTCACGTTGTCCTCCGGCGAACGGATCGACAAGGACGTGCGCATCATCCAGGAATTCACCGATCTCGATATGCCGGATCTGAACATGCTCTCATCGGTACGCGTGGTATCGGGCGTAACGCGCGAATACATCGCCAGCAACAATCCCCGAGAGCGCACTGCCGCATTCGAGCAGGCCATCCATAAATCGATGGAATACCTCTCCAAAAAACAGTTGATCATTGCCGAGGGAACCGGGCATCCCGGGGTCGGGTCTGTGATCGGCCTTTCGAACGCCCGCGTTGCCAACATGCTCGACTCCCGCATCCTCTACCTGGTCGGCGGCGGCATAGGCCGTACGCTCGATGAACTGGAAGTCGACCTCTCCTACTTTTCCCACAAGCGGTGCCGCGTTGCCGGCATCCTATTCAACAAAGTACGGCCCAGCAAAATCGATATGATGCGCGAGAACCTCCACGAAGGGGTGCTTGACCGTCTCTTCCCCGAATGGGATCCCTCGCTGAAAATTTTCGGCCATATGCCGCAAGTGAAATACCTGAACAACCCCTCCATGCAGCTTGTCAGCCGCAGCTTCAAGACCCACCACATCATTGAAGGATCCTCCGAAAGAGCATGGCACAGGGCCTGCCGAAAAGTAGTCGTGATTTCACAAGGGTCCGATGTGTTCCTTCCTGATGAACATCTAAGATCCCGCGACATCGCCGTGATCGGCGCAGGTTCGCATACCCGTCTCAAACGCATAATCGACTTCAATACCCGCCTTCCCGACAGCGAAAAGTTAGGCGGGATCATCCTCACCTGCGCAACCGACCGCATGCCCGACTCCACCGCTACCGAATGGCTGGCTCAAAGCGGCATTCCCGCCCTCGTTGTTTCGCAGGACACCGCCGACACCGACATGACCTTGCACAAATGCTTCAACAACACCAAGCTCCAGCTCTACGATAAAAAGAAGCACCAGCAAATCGTCGACCTCTTCGCCGAGCACTTCGATGCCGAACGCTTCATCCGCGCCTACGGCCTGTAACCCCGGCACCTCCACGCCCCTCTAAAAACAGCAATCCAGATGCACGATCGTCAATCTGGATTGCACATTAAGAGCTTGGAGCGAATCTGCTTCGTGATTGCCTGATGAAGTTTAAACGCCTCTTTACCTTTATAATCCCGGGGCAACAACTCGTTTGGGAGGAGCGGGTCGAGAACAAATGCACTTCGGTATGCATCGATTTCTTCCGCCGCCAACTGCATAAGAACATTCAGGTCGGGCGTGGTAGATCCCTGCAGGATTTCCATGTTTTCCCCGTAGACCTCGCAAAATCTTTTCTGGATTTCATAAAGCCGATCAAAATCCCATGACTCCCAAACCACCCGTTCCGCCGACATTCCAAGTACGGTGCGAGCCTCGAACAGACAGGCGAATGCCCCCAGTGCTGCCGCCTCGTTCAGGTCCGCATACTGCGGTCGAATATCTCGGGGGGTGATCCAGACACTTTTCTGGAAGCAACCCATGCGCTGCCTCTTGAGAAATTGCCTCAGAACATTGCGATAGGAGCGGTCGACCTCTGGGATATCGTAAACCAGCAAAGACCAAATCCCGCTCCACTTTCGGTTCCACCACTTGTCCGGGTGGAAATAGGCCTCCAATAAATCCGCACCCCCTTCGGAAATCCGCAAGACCGGCGTATCCAACCCTCTCTCCTTCACAATCAGGCCTTGCTCCGAGAGCCGACCCAGCGCCCTCCTATATGCATTCCGATTAGGATAGGAACGGTTTTTCAGAAATGCCCACCCTCCATGAATGGCAACATCGCCGAGGATGTCCAGCATCTCGACCAGCTCCAATCCAATGCGCCTGCGAACAACAGGTAACGAAATATCCGGATGATGAAAAGCCTTCCACATGCAATGAATATGCAATCCAGATTGACGATCGTCAATCTGGATTGTCGTTTTTCGACTGCAAGGGGCTTGTATTCTTCAGGACGCTCCAGCGTGTGGGATAGAGCCTATCACTTCCGTGAACAATTTTTGCGGTGCGACTTCAGCCATAGGTGGGTGAACTGATAGCGGGAAAATGCTGCGATGAGCAAAATCCCGGAAACTATGACGGAGAGCAGGATCAGGGCGGCCAGTTTTTCGCGACCGATTTCCCCGCTTTGAACACGCTGGTAGATCATGGCGAAACAAAACACGCCAACGAGCAGGCTGATCATCGCTCCTACGAGTGCCGGGAAGGCCGGCCGGTGTCTATACATGAGCGCCATTGATCTTCACACTTCCAGCCATTGCAATCTATCCCAACGACAGGAAGTGTCTCCTTGGTTAAAACCTACCGACCCAAAATAGCGTCGACCTCTTCCTGCGAAATCCACTGCGCGACGTAGGTTTCGCCGGTGATGGACTCAATATTCCGAACAAAGGCATTCAGGTGGTTTTCCGAACCCGCCAGCAGGTTGCCGTAGACGTTCAGAATATCGGAGCGGGAAGTGCTTTCCATCGCGATCACGATATCCTCGATGTCCACCTCTTCGATCAATGCGCCAACCTTCAGGGCATCCAACCTAGACTGCAGGCCCGTGGCAACGAGGTTGTCATAGAGTTCCTGCAATTCGGTATTGGCAAATTTTCCGGCTGGCTTCAGCACAGGATCTTCCAGACCATATTTATCCAACAAACCGAGGAGCGCATTCATATGCTTTTGCTCCGCTTGCGAGATGTTGTCGAACACCCGTGCGCCCCATTCGGCATACATCGTGGTATAGACATCGCGCGCCAGCTTTTCCTCTTCCCGCATAAACAGCAGGTCGCTGGCCTCCTCCTCTGACAGCACAGGTGCCGGAGCGGGTTTCCCGCCTCCCCTTCCTTTGCCTCTTCCTGCCAACACAGGTTCCAGCATCCAGCCGGTCGTGATTCCGAAAACAACCAGTGCCAACAATGTTTTCCTTCGCGATTATTCCCCTGCTTATATAGATCATACACATGCGAAGGCCGGATCGTCACATCGGGATCAAAAAAAAACAAAGACAACTCGAAGGCCAAAAAAGAACGGGTAAATTATTTCCAGATAGCTTATGTTTATCCATCGGCTTCCAATGGAAATTTTTAGTCTAAAAACCCATGATGGAGGCTTAATTTACAACAATGGGATATCCGGTATGAAACATTATTCTCTCTGCCTACTGATGATTGGACTTTCAGCCCTTCGGCCCGCCCTTGCGCGTCCCGAACCGAAGCAAGGGGAGCCTCTGGCATCCCGCTGGGATGAAAGCGCGACCGTAGGCATCGCCGAAGGGAACCGTATTGTTCTTCCCAACAGCCAAACCCTCACTCCGGCCGGACAGACCACGGAGCTTCCCGGCCTGCGACCGGTCACCGTAGCCATTTCTCCAGACGGAAAACTTCTGGCCACCGCAGGAAAAACCAGTCAGCTACTCATCCTTGATCTTCCGGCAACCCATCTCCCTCGTTTTATTCCATTTCCCAATGAGGCCGCCCCGGTCGACGCGATGGAAACGAACGACATGAAACCCGATAAAAAGGGGCAGATCAGTTATACAGGACTGGTCTTTTCTCCCGATGGAAAACGCATCTATCTCAGCAACGTCAACGGAAGCATTAAGGTTTTTTCGGTGATGGCCGACGGCGCAGCCCCTGCCGGCACGTGGAAGTTGCCTGGAAAATCCGCTCCGGGGCGCAGCGCGGAAGTTCCGGCGGGCCTAACGGTTTCGGCCGATGGGAAACGCCTCTATGTTTGCGGCAGTCTTTCCAATAACCTCCACGAACTCGATACGGCCACAGGCAAGGTGCTTCGCAGTATTCCCGTGGGTATGATTCCTTTTCAGGTGGTTCTTCACGATGGAGCGGCCTATGTCAGCAACCGCGCAGGTCGCCGCCCCGAAAAAGGCGATGCGGTTGAAACCTCTGGCCGGGGCGTTGATGTGCGGGTCGTGGGCCCTCTCTCTCTCGTTACCCCGGGAACCATAAGCGTTATCGACTTGGAAACGGGAAGTTCCCTTGCCGAGATTGAAGTCGGCCAGCAACCCGGGGCGATGGCGCTTTCGCCGGATGGGCGCCATCTTGTTGTTGCCAACTCCGACTCCGATACGCTCAGTGTCATCGACACCCAAACGCGGAACGTGATCGAAACCCCCTCGGTGCGCTGGAAAATCGACGATCCGTTTGGAGCCTCCCCCTCGGCCTTGACTTTTTTAAACCACTCCACACTTGCCGTCTGCCTGGCCACTCAGAATACGTTGGCTGTCTTTGATTTCACACGAGGGAAAACCACGATGCGGGGCATGATTCCCACCGCATGGTTTCCTTCTGGAGTGGTGTTCGATGCCAAGCGCCACACCCTCCACATTTCAAACCTGAAGGGGTTCGGATCAGGAGCCCACCTGATCCGCGAAAATAAAAAAGCCAAGACACGCGCTTATTTTGGCACGGTTTCCCATATCCCGTTGCCGAACCGGGACGAACTGGAGGAGCTCACCGAACAGGTTCTCGACAACTATCGCATCGATGTGGTCCGGCATACCCTGCTTCCACCCCGTGCCAACCAAAAACCCGTTCCCGTTCCAGTGCGTTCCGGCGAGCCGAGCGTTTTTAAGCACGTGGTATACATCATCCGTGAGAACCGGACCTACGACCAGGTTCTCGGCGATATGCCCGAGGGCAAGGGAAAGGAAGATCTCTGCATCTTCGGCGAAAAAATCACGCCGAACATTCATAAACTTGCGCGCGACTTCGTGCTGCTGGACAACACCTATTGCTCCGGCATCCTGAGTGCCGATGGTCACAGCTGGAGCCTCTCCGCCTTTGCAAATGACTACCTCGAACGTAGCTTTGCGGGTTTTCCCCGGGCCTACCCCGATGGGCTGGGTTATAACGACATCGATGTAATGGCCTGGTCGCCGCAGGGATTCCTCTGGAGTGCGGTCGATAAAGTGGGCGGTACCGTGCGCGTCTACGGGGAAATGTGCGTGGGTAAAACCCTATTCTCCGATCCCGATAAAAAAGCCCCCCCCAGCTTCACCGACTTCTATCAGGACCACCTCGAAGGCACCTCGTTGTGTACGTTTAAAACGCACCCCGCCCATGCCTCGGTGGCCCCCTTCCTTGCAACCAACTATCCCGCCTGGGCCTACAACATTCCGGATCAAACCCGCGCCGACATCTTCATCGCCCACCTCAAGGCGTGCGGGCGGGGCGAAGGCGAGTTTGAAAACCTCCACATTCTCTCGCTCCCCAGCGACCACACGGTTGGAACCAAGGCCGGTTTCCCAACCCCTGCCGCCGCCGTGGCCGATAACGACCTGGCCCTCGGCCGCATAATCGAAGCCGTCGGAAACAGTTCCTTCTGGACCAACACCTGCGTCATCACCATCGAGGACGATCCTCAGGCAGGGTGGGATCACATCAGTGGCTTTCGCACCGTCTGCCTCGTCGCCAGCCCCTATACCAAGCGCGGCCAGACCATCTCAACGCATTTCAATCAACCCGGACTAATCCGCACCATCGGACTTATGCTCGGCTTTCCGCCCCTCAACCAAATGGATGCCGGTGCCACCCCCTTCCGCGATTGCTTCACAACGGTTCCCGACTACTCCCCCTATCAGGTGGTTCCAAACCAAATTCCCCTCGACCAGCTCAACTCACCCGCAGCCATGCAAACCCATCCCAAGATGAAAGCTCTTGCCGAGGCATCCGAAACCCTTCCCCTCGAGACGCTTGATGCGTGCGACGAAGATTTGCTCAACCGCATTCTTTGGTTCGCAATGAAAGGGCCGGAGTCCACCTATCCCGTCTGGGCCGTCGTTCCGATCGGCCAACGCGGTGAAGATGACGACGACGGATAACCTTCGAAATTCACCGCGATCAATGCGTCAACCTTCAGGCCACGTCGAAAATCGGTATCCTCAAAAACACTTACCTACCCCCCCGTATTTGCCCTTGCAAACCTGCAAAATCGGCGTATACCCAAATCAAGGGGTTGAGGGAATTAGGAGACACGAAATGAGTCAGGAAAATGTGATGGACGTCATTGACCATGCAAGGATTTTCCATGCCCAACTGAGCAAATACTACGACGAGTTGAGTGAGGTTGCGGATCGTGAACGAGTGAAAATATTTCTCAACTATCTGAGCAACTGTGAAAAACGCCATGAGCATGCTCTGGCCGAATATGAGGAAACCGCCCCTCTCAATGTCACCGACACGTGGTTCAAATGCGGAGCTGACAAAGCAATCAACGAATTTTTGGATCCAAGAACACTCACTTCCGATATGGATATAGATAGCGTTCTGCGAGAGGCCCTGCGTCTCGATCAGTGTCTCTCAGAGTTGTATCAGGAGGCCATTGACCGAGCCCAGACCGACCGGATCAAAGAGGTGTTCAAAAATCTTCTGGAAACCAATAAAAAAGAGATGCGCAACCTGTCCAGAGATTTCGGACATCTACATGACTGGTAGCTGAACCGGCCGCCGACTATACATGCAAAGAAGGGGAGAAAGCATGCTTTCTCCCCTCTACATTAGCTCCGAAGGCCTTATTTATTACAGGAACCTTTTCCTTTTTTCTCCTGCTTCTTTTCCTGCTTCTGCTCTTGTTTCTTTTCAGCATCTTCCGATTCCGAGCATTCGCTACAGGACTTTTTTTGCTCCTGCTTCTGCTGACCCCTTCCGTTTCCGTTGCCTTTGGCTTCGACCATTACGGTTGCGATCGCCATTCCTGCTATGATTATCATCAGTTGCTTCATCTTCATTTTTCAGTCTCCTATGGTTTAGTTCCCCAATCGTTATAAGCGGTACACCCGAACGGAAGAAATCGTCACATGGACAAGAAAGAAACCTGAGGTAGGTTAAAAAAGATTAATCCGCACGAATCCAAAGCTCGGCATGAATCGCCGTGAAGTCGCGCCCTTTCCGGTGTTCCGCTAGAATAAAATCGATGGCGCGAAAGATTTCCATACGGTTTAGATCGCGATCAAGACAGTCGTTCATAACATGCTGAACATCCTGCCAGGAAAGCCCGGCCAGCTGCAGCGTTTCGCCCGCCTCCACCACATGGATCATTCGGCCATAGCGAAAGCTCTCCGGACGGTTGAATAGTTCTTCAAGCACCTCCTCGGGCAAGCCGCTCTCCAACGCCATGCAGGTGTGCTGCACCAAATGCGAATGCTCCCCCCCACGACCAGAGTGTGCGGATTGAACGATTCGGCTGGCACGGCGGATACAATCCAACCGGGCTTCGGCCGCCACCGTGACCCGGGCCGGGTCGACTTGCTTGGCCAGCCCTTCCTCGATTTTAATAAAGACGCATTCCGGCGGCAACGACTCGCTCCCGGCGGTATAGACCGGACATAAAAAGGCATCGGCCTCATGCACCGTCATACCTTTCTTACGGCATTGGCTCAGCGCACTATCCACCCGCTCCGCATCCAATCCCTGCTTAATATTTTTTTCACGCAACGCCTTCCAGTCTTTCGAAGGGTTGATGTTGTGATTTGCCAATACCATCCCGCAAAGCAGCAGGCCTGCCATGCCTATTCCAACCTTATGCCGCATCTTCTTCTTCATCATATACCTTGATTACCGTATTCACGCGGCCAAAACCATCCGGCCGGTGCGTCGCCGCCTTTGGATCCGCCAGCCAGCGTTCGCCATCCACCAGAAAAATATATTCATGGCGACCGGGTGGAAGCGCAACTTCCGCCGTCCAATGTCCGGACGCATCAGGGCCATTGAGCACAATGTCACCGGGCCTCCAATGGTTGAATGTGCCCAGTAGCTCCACTTGGTCGGCCCCCGGCGCATGCAGCTCGAAATGGAAGGTCACCTGTCTCGCCTCCGCCGGCAACTCCATCCGACCCAGCCCGAACACCACCAACAACATGGCCGCCGCCCCGGCACATGACGGCGCAATCCAGCGCCCATGGGTCGGCCAAAAATCCGCCATACGATCCCGCAGGGTCGGCTTCGACCACTCCGGAAGCGACTCCATCACCCGCTCCGCAAACCCCTCCGGGGCTTTCATCCGGTGTTTTGCCAATCGTTCTAAAACTTTCTCGTCTTCATTCATGGTCTCAGCAACTCCGCCAATTGGTTCTTTGCCCGCATCACCCGCATTTTTGCCGCGCTCACGCCAATCCCCAGCACCTGAGCAATTTCATCGTACGGCAGCCCATCCATATATTTCATTCTCAGCGGAAGCCCCAGCTTGGGAGGGAGCTGGGCCAATGCATCTTCCAGTTCCTGAAAGTCGGGATCCACCGCATCCCTTTCAATCTCGCCCTGCACCAAATACTTGTCCTCCACCGCACGCCGACGCATCCGCTTACGGAACAGGTTCTTCGTCAAGTTGGCGCAGATCCGAAGAATCCACGACCGGAACGAATATTCAGGCTTGTACTGTTCCAGCTTGCTGTACGCCCGCATGAAAGCTTCCTGTGCCATATCTGCCGCATCCTCCCGGTTGCGCGTCATGCCCACGGCCAAACCGAACACCGAATCCTGATGCCGACAAACCAGCTCCTCAAATGCCGTCCTATTCCCGTCAAGGCTGGCCTTCACCAATTCCGGGTCTGTCCGTTCATCCATGACCATTTCTTATCCTGTATACACCGCGTACGCCGCACTCGTCACAAGGGGATCCCTATTTCGGTTGTAAACCGAAAGATAGGCTTCCTTTGCACCCGACTCAACATTAGATATTTTTTATGTTTTATATTTATTGACATATTCTACTATCTGCATATGTTGGTGCTCATGAAAACAAAACAGCTCCATTGTGCGTTGGAAAAAATGGCCCCGGAAGCCATCGGTCAGGCGGCGGAAATGCTCAAGCAGCTGGCGCACCCGATACGGTTGCGGATTATTGATGTATTGAACACGACGGGCACACTCCCCGTGTGCGAGATCACCGAATATCTCGGCATCGCACAACCGGCCACCTCCCAGCACCTGAACCAAATGCGGCGGACCGGGTTGCTGAAAGCGGAGCGGCGCGGTAAAGCCATGTGGTATTCGGTGGCGAACGCCCGCCCCATCGCCCTGCTCAACTGTATTTGCAACTGTTGCGAGAATCCGGTTTCCTTGGATGAAGGCAACGCCAACAACACCCAGCCAGAAATGGCTTAACGAGGAAATAAAATGAAACGGCTTATCATGACAAATTTTAGCATTCGCCACCCCTGGATCGTTATGACCCTGCTTCTTGCGATCACGGTCTTTTTCGGGGCACAGTTTCCCAAGGTTCATTTCGACAACGACCCGGAAAACATGCTTTCGGAAGATGAGTTTGTCCGTATCTTCCACCACGAAACCAAGGAAAAATTTGGTCTGTACGACTTTGTGATTGTCGGCATCGTGAACGAGGGGCATGCGGATGGAATCTTCAATGTCGATACGCTTACCCATGTCGATACCCTCACGCACCAGCTGCTCAGCTTGCGACCCGATGCCGATGGGATGCCTCAGGTGGCAACCGATGCCTCCCAGACGGAATGGAATACATTGGATCTTTCCCCAAAGAGCGCTTTCAAGCGCGCCATGGGCGTGGTGTTCAGCCACGATCCCAACCACCTGTTTGATGATGAGGGCAACAGCGCCATTATCGGCCAAGAGCTGATCAGCCCCAGCGTGGTGGACAATATCAAACAAGCCGATCAGGGCTCGCTAAAGCTTGAATACCTTATGGAAAAAGTTCCGCAAACCCGCGAGGAAGCCCTCGTGATCCGCGACGACGCCATGAGCAACCCGCTCTACAAAGGCACACTCGTTGCGGAGGATGCCAAGGCCATTTGCATCTATATTCCCATCATTGAAAAACCCTACAGCTACAATGTGGCCGCACTTGTCCATGAACTAACCAAGGACTGGGACAACGGGGACAAGATCTATATTGCCGGCCTGCCGGTGGCAGAGGACACGTTCGGTGTCGAAATGCTGGTTCAAATGGCCATTTCCGCTCCGATGGCCATGCTGATTCTGTTTCTGCTGATGTATTTTTTCTTCAGGCGGGTCTCTCTCATTCTCGCACCGTTGCTGCTCGCCATCATCACTGTTATCTGGACGATGGGGCTGTTGATTGGGCTTGGATACGATGTCCATATCATGAGTTCCATGATTCCGATCTTCATCATGCCGATTACGGTCTGCAACTCCATCCACGTCTTGAGCGAATTCTTCGATTCCTACCGCAACTATCAAAACAAGGGCGAAACGCTTCGGCATGTGGTGGGGAACCTCTTCACGCCCATCCTCTTTGCAAGCGTTACAACCATTGCCGGGTTTGCGTCGTTGGCCACCACCCCGATCCCCCCCGTCCAGGTGTTCGGACTACACGTGGCCTTTGGCGTGGGCGTGGGCTGGCTATTGACCATGACCTTTATTCCAGCTTTTATTTCCCTCTTCATTTCGGAAAAATCGCTGCACCGTCTCTGCGAAGTTCCTGAACATCCGGATCAGTGCGAAGTAGATACCAGTCTGCTCTCCCGTTTTCTGAACTGGGTCGGGCAATTCACCTATCGCCGGCCCCGGCTGGTGGTTACGTTGGCTGTGCTCGTCATGGGATTCTCCATCTTCGGCGTCAGCCTGATCAATGTGAACGACAACCCGGTAAAATGGTTCACCGAAGACCATGAACTGCGCGTGGCCGACACCGTGCTCAACGACCACTTCGGCGGAACCTATACCGCCTACCTCACGCTGACACCGGAAAACGACACTGCGGCATTCGACGAAGCCGCATTTGAAAAACGCCTGGCCGAGGCGGACAAGGCCGACGCCAAAACCATCGCCCCGTGGCTGGCGCTCGCCGACAAAATCAACTATTTCGACGACCCCGCCCTCCAAAGCCTGGAAACCATCCGCGCCGCGCTCCCCTCCGCGCCCGCCGAACTTTTCCAAGGATTGGAAAACCTCAAAGGCGAACCCCTCCGCGATGCGGCGCTGGATATCTGTGATCAAAAAACGAAAGCCTCCGCCCGCGAAAAACTGCTGAGTGAAAAAACGGAAATCATTGCTCCCGTCTTCAAGCGTCCGGATGTCCTGCACTGGATCACCGGACTTCAGGATCACATGCTGAAGCAGGGCAAGGTTGGCA